>NZ_JBNBZD010000015.1:0-85005 GCF_049804075.1 Brevibacterium sp. FAM 24630 | reverse complement strand
ACCAATTGTCGGTGAGCGTCGGGTGACGGCCTGGCGCTCACCGCCACGACCCGGTGGCGCTGAAAGGCAATATCGGGTGGCGCTCAACCACAATAGTCAGTGGCGCTCACACCACCGAATACTCAATGGTGCCCGGACGCTCGAAACAGGTGTTCAAACAACGGTTGAAGACCCGAGCGAAGGACTTTGGCGTGATGGTATCGGCGTCGTCGCCATCGACGGATTCTCGGGCTTCACAACAGCGGCGTCGAGGAGCTGTCCGAAGCTGTCGAAGTCATGGACCCCTTCCCCGTCCACAAGCTCGCCGGAGTAGCGCCGAGTAGCCGACGTGGTGGTGCTCTTCACCGAGCAGGGAACGTCGAACGGGTCCCCCGAATCGAGGAACGGACGGCTCGAGCCTCTGCGGGGATCAGCCCTCGGGTTTCGAAGCCTCACGCATTACCTCGCGAGATGTCCGCTCGACGGTACAACGGTCGCAGACGCTGTGAATGGCACTGTGGCCCGAACTCTTATGAGTTCGGGCCACAGTGTGCGGCTGGGTATATCACGCCGGAGCTCAGATCAGTGGGCGAAGTCCCCACGATCGTGTTCGTAAGACAGGCCCACGAGTGCGATGATGCCGAGCAGAGCACCGAACGGGAAGATCCACCAACCCATGGCGATTCCATAGAACGCAATGGCAGCGGCACCCGCACACGCGATCGGCCACCAGCTCCACGGGCTGAAGAACCCGTAGTCGGCATCCGCATCCGAGATCTCAGCATCTTCGTGGTCCTGGGGCTGACGACCGACACGGCGGTCGGTCAGCCACAGGTAGATACCGATCATTCCTGACATGCCGCCGGTGAGCAGCAGGGCCGGGAAGCCGACCATCTCGCCCCAGTCGGTGGCGAATCCGTAGATCACGGACACGACGAAGAAGAACACCGCGTTGACGAGGAAGACTACGATCGAAGATTTCATTTGACGGAACCTCCAATCAGCTGTTCCTCAGAGGAGTTGTGACCTGCGTATTCGAGCAGCTCCGGATGGTTGAGGTCGAAGGCAGGACGCTCAGAGCGGATCCGCGGCAGCGAGGTGAAGTTGTGACGCGGGGGCGGGCACGAGGTCGCCCATTCGAGCGATGCTCCGTAGCCCCACGGGTCGTCGACCGTGACCTTCGGTGCGTTGCGCGAGGTGATCCACACGTTCCAGAAGAACGGAACCATGGACAGACCCAGCAGCAGCGAGCCGACCGTCGACACCTGGTTCATCCAGGTGAAGCCGTCCTGCGGCAGGTAGTCGGCGTAACGACGGGGCATGCCGTCGACACCGAGCCAGTGCTGGACGAGGAACGTGCCGTGGAAGCCGACGAACAGCATCCAGAAGTGGATGTGTCCGAGCTTCTCGTTGAGCATCTTGCCTGTCCACTTCGGCCACCAGAAGTAGAACCCGGCGAACATCGCGAAGACGACGGTGCCGAAGACGACGTAGTGGAAGTGGGCGACGATGAAATAGGTGTCCGAGATCTGCTGGTCCAAAGCGGGGCTGGCCATGATGACACCGGTGAGACCACCGAAGATGAAGGTCGCCATGAAGCCGATCGCCCAAACGATGGGGGTTTCGAATGTGATCGAGCCTCTCCACATCGTTCCGATCCAGTTGAAGAACTTCACACCGGTCGGGATCGCGATGAGCATCGTCATAAAGGCGAAGAACGGCAGAGCCACGACACCGGTGACGTACATGTGGTGGGCCCACACGGTCACCGACAGAGCCGCGATGGCAATCGTCGCGAACACGAGTTCCTTGTAGCCGAAGACGGGCTTACGGCTGAACACGGGGAAGATCTCGGTGACGATGCCGAAGAACGGCAGAGCGATGACATAGACCTCGGGGTGTCCGAAGAACCAGAACAGGTGCTGCCAGAGAATCGGTCCGCCGTTGCCGGGACTGAACACGTGGGAGCCGAGGACTCGGTCTGCACCGAGGACCAGCAGAGCCGCGGCCAGAGGCTGGAAGGCCATGAGCACGAGGATACCAGTGACGAGGACGTTCCAGCTGAAGATCGGCAACCGGAACATCGTCATGCCCGGTGCGCGCATCGTGATCACGGTGGTGATGAAGTTGACCGAGCCGAGGATCGTGCCGAAGCCCTGCAGCGCGAGGCCGAGGACCCACAAGTTGCCTCCGGCACCCGGAGTGAACGTCGTATTGCTCAAAGGCGCGTATGCGGTCCATCCGAACGATGCCGCACCCTGAGGGGTGAGGAAGCCCGAAATGGCGACAAGGCTGCCGAAGAGGTACATCCAGAAAGCGAACGCGTTCAGTCGTGGGAACGCCACGTCCGGAGCGCCGATCTGCAGCGGCATGATGACGTTCGCGAAACCGGCGAACAGCGGGGTCGCGAACATCAGCAGCATCAATGTGCCGTGCATGGTGAACAGCTGGTTGTACTGTTCCTTGGTTTCGACGATCTGCATCCCGGGCTCGAAGAGTTCGAGGCGGATGATCAGCGCCATCACACCGCCGACGCAGAAGAAGAAGAATGAGCCGATGAGGTACATGTACCCGATCGTCTTGTGGTCCGTCGACGTGATCCAGTCGACGATGATCTTGCCCTTGCTCCGTGGAACGACTGGAGCGTCAAGAGCCGCCTGATCCATCGTGGCGGTCATTGTTCAGCACCTTCTTTCGGGTACCAGTTGCGATCGTACTCCGGTCCCAGCTGGCCTGTGTTGCCCTGATCGGCAAGAGACTTCGTATAGTCGGCGAACTCTTCCTTCGACACGACCTTGACGTTGAAAAGCATCTCAGAGTGGTACTCGCCGCACAGCTCGGCACACTTGCCGACGTACTCGCCTTCCTTCTCGGCACGCAGATGCAGGCTCTGGTCGTGGCCGGGGATCATATCGCGCTTCTCGAGGAAGGCGGGAACCCAGAAGGAATGGAGGACGTCGCGGGAGTGCAGGCGGATCTCCAGGTCGGTGTCGACCGGGAGGTAGAGCACGGGAGCCGTTTCCTCCGGCGCCTCGGTGCCGTCGAGTTCGACCTGTGTTCCGGCGTAGTAGACGTCCTCGGTCTCGTAGTTGAAGTCCCAGGCCCACTGTTTGGCTGCGACCTCGATGACCTGCTCGCCGGGAGTCGTATCATCGGTCGTCTGCTCCATGACCTGGACGTTCTGGAAGAAGAACCCGAGGACGAGGACGACCGGTGTCACCGTGAAGAGGATTTCGATCGGCATGCTGTAGCGCATCTGGACCGGCAGTCCACGATCGTGCTTGCGACGACGGTACGCGACCATCGCCCACAGGATGAGGCCCCACACGATGAGACCCACCAGCAGAAGGGCGATCCAGGCGCCGTTCCACAGTGCTGTGTAGGCGTCCGTGTGGTTCGTCGCGCCCTTCGATTCGACGGGAAGGAATCCTGTGGCGATCTGCTCTTTCGTGCAACCCGATAGCAACGCCGGTATCAATACGGCGCTCAGAATGCCGAGCCGCTTCGCCCAGGACCGCTGCGGTCCTGACTGATTCGGAGAATCCACGTGCAGCCTTTCACAACGTTCTTTCGTCTCTGGTCAGGCCGAGAGACGAGTACTTACTCTGTCGAGTCTAAGACTACCGCTACAGACGGTAGAAATTCACCTGCAGATGTTCATTTGTTGAGAATATGCTGACAGAGATCGCCGCGGAGCGCGGAATCTAGCCGTGCCGAGTACTCGAGACCACTGAGCTCCGACACGCCGAGGCTCTGCAGATGTGATGTCTGCCACTGAGTGTCGATGAGCCACTCCCCCGGCTCCGGCGGGATGTTCGCCGTGGCAGCTGGTGCGTTGCTGGTGGTCACGTCGACCCCGTCGAAGAGACCGACAAGGTAGACCAGAGCTGCTTTCGAGGCGTCCCTGGCGGTGTGGAACATCGATTCGCCGGCGAAGAACGATCCGATCGCCACGCCATAGAGCCCTCCGACGAGTTCGTCCTCGGCCCAGACCTCGACCGAATGCGCCCACCCGTCCCTGTGCAATCCGCAGTAGAGGGAGATGATCTCCTCGGTGATCCAGGTTCCCGACCGGTTCGGATCGGCGCAGGCGCGCATGACCTGCTCGAAGGCGCGATCAGTGCTGTAGGTGAAGTGCTTCATCGATTTGCGCAGACTCTTCGTCACCCTCAGGTCGCCGGGCAGGAGCACTCCGCGCCGCCGCGGCGCCCACCAACCCATGCGACCGGTGCCCTGTGCGCCGACCCCCATCGGGAACAGTCCGGCCCGATACGACAAAAGGACCTGGGGCTGCGTGGCCGTGAACGACACGGCACGCAGATCCTCCAGGTCCATGAGAAGCGGTCCTCCTCGTCAGCGACAGCAGATCAGTGGAACGAATCTCCGCAGGCGCAGGATCCGCCGGCATTCGGGTTGTCGATGGTGAAGCCCTGCTTCTCGATGGTATCGGCGAAATCGATGGTCGAACCGCTGAGGTAGGGAACGCTCATCCGGTCGACGATGACCTCGACGCCGTCGAAGTTACGCACCGCGTCACCGTCGAGGTAGCGCTCGTCGAAGTAGAGCTGGTAGATCAGCCCGGAGCAGCCGCCGGGCTGGACAGCCACGCGCAGGCGCAGGTCATCGCGACCTTCCTGTTCGAGCAGGCTGCGGACCTTGTCGGCAGCGGTGGACGACAGCTCGACCTCGTGGGTGGCCTCGGCTTTTTCAGTCACAGTCATGGTTACTCCTTCTCACGTTCCTGTCCCCAGGCTACACCGCAAACAACGTCCCCGGCGCGGATCCTATTCCCCGGCGCGCTCATCGCGTCGGTGCCAGCCGCTGCAGCAGCAGCGCCTCGGCGACGATCGCGGCCTTGAAGTCGGGCAGGTAGAGCGATTCATTGGCACTGTGAGCCCTGGCATCGGGGTCTTCGACACCGGTGACGAGAATCGACGCGCCCGGGAAGACCTCGAGCAGATCGGCGATGAAGGGGATCGAACCGCCGATGCCCATCGTCACCGACTCAGTCCCCCACGCGTCCGTGAGCGCCTGCCGCGCCGTCTGGACGACGGGGTCGGACTCATCTGCCTGCCACGGGCTGCCGCCCTCGGTCTCGCCGATGCTCAGCTGCGCGCCGAAGGGCAGGTTCGCTCGGAGGTGCTCCTCCACGGCCCTCACCGCCGAGGCAGGGGTGTCCCCGGGCGCCAGGCGGATCGAGAGTTTGGCCCGGAGCGAGGACTGCAGAGTATTCGAGGACACGGCCACATCCGGGATGTCGAGGCCGATGACGGTGATGGCCGGCTGCGCCCACAGCCGCGAGGCCAGTGTGCCGGCTCCGATGAGCGTCGTGCTGTCCAAGACTCCCGAGTCGGCGCGCAGGGTCGCCTCGTCGTAGTCGATGTCGGTCCCGTGCTCGGAGTGGAGGCCAGAGACTGCGACCGATCCGTTCTCATCGTGCAGGCTGGCGAGCACCTTGGTCATCGCGAGCATCGCATCCGGTACGACGCCGCCGTACATGCCCGAGTGGACTGCGTGATCGAGGGTGGAGACTTCGAACTCGATCGCGCACATTCCGCGCAGGCTCGTCGTCAGCGCGGGGACTCCCGCGGCCCAGTTGCCGGAGTCGGCGACGACGATGACATCGGCGCGCAGGCGCTCCCGGTAGGTCTCGAGGAAATTGCGGAAGCTCGGGCTGCCCGCTTCCTCTTCCCCTTCGAAGAAGAGTGTGGCGCCGACGCCGAGGCGGTCGGCCAGCAGACGCAGAGCAGTGAGGTGGACCATGATGCCGGCTTTGTCATCGGCCGCACCGCGGCCGAAGAGACGATCTCCGCTGCGGGTGGCGACGAAGGGCTCCGTGTCCCAGTCCTCGTCGCGTCCGGGCGGCTGCACATCGTGGTGAGCGTAGAGCAGGACGGTCGGAGCCCCTTCGGGCGCGGGAATCGATGCGACGACTGCGGGGTAGCCGTCGGTGCCGTCGGACTGCGGCGCGGTGAGGATCTCGGCTTCCAGGCCGAGGTCCCGTGCCAAGCCCGCCACCGCCTCGGCGCTGGCGGTGACATTGGCGGCGTCGAAGCTCGGCCAGGCCACGGAGGGAATGGCCACCAGACCCGTGAGATCGTTGAGGACCTCGTCGAAGATGGCGTCCAATTCGGCATGCAATTGTGCACTGTCAAGTGCTGAAGTCGATTCGCTCATTCTCCAAAGGTAGTATTCATCAGGTGTTCGGAAGTAAAAAATCTCGTGCCGAGGACAAAACCTCCGCCTCTCAGCCAGTCCATGACGACAACTCCGCAGAAGCCGACGCTCGGCGCGATGCGGAGGCGAAGAAGGGACGGCCCACGCCCAAGCGCAGTCAGCAGGAGTCCGCGCGCCGTCAGCCCTTGGTGAACAAGGATCGCAAGGTTGCGAACAAGAAGGCCAAGGAGCAGCAGCGCCAGGACCGCGATCGTGCACGCATCGGAATGATGAATGGTGAGGAGAAGTACCTCACCCGCCGCGACAAGGGTCCCCAGCGCCGCTACATCCGCAACTACATCGATGCCCGTTTCTCGGTCGGGGAGATCTTCATCCCCGCCGCGATCCTCATCCTCGTCATTGCCTTCACGCAGCCGGTGCAGATCCAGCAGTACTTCACCTACGCGGTGTGGGGGCTCATCGCACTCATCATCCTCGATGCGTTCGTGCTCAACTACATCCTCAAGAATCGGCTGCGCAACAAGTTCGGTTCGGTTGAACGCGGCATCACCTTCTACGCGGTCATGCGCAGCATCCAGCTGCGGCCCCTGCGCATGCCCAAGCCTCAGGTCAAGCGCCGCCAGTACCCCGAGTGAGCAGACGAGTCGACTCGAGGCCGCGGATGACGCGGCCGGGGAAGAACGGTCCGGAGTAGATCATCTCCGAGTAGACCTGGACCAGATCGGCGCCCGCGGCCACTCGTGCCCGGGCGTCTTCGGCATCCGCGATTCCCCCGACGGAGATGACCGTGAGGCTATCGCCCACATGCTCCTTTACCAGGCGCAGCACCTCGAAGGAACGTTCGGCCAGCGGGCGACCGGAGATTCCGCCGGCTTGAACCTCGGCGAACGGGGCCTCCTGCCCGCCCAGCACGGATCGGTCGATCGTCGTGTTCGTCGTGATGAGGCCGTCGACTCCGGAGCGCAAGGCGAGCTCGCAGATCTCGGCAACGTCGTCATCGGCGAGGTCGGGGGCGATCTTGACCAGCAGCGGCACGTGACCGAGCGTCGAACGCGGCGCCGCCACCACCTCAGCGGCGGTGTCACGGACTGCGGTGATGATCGGTTCGAGGCTGCTCACTGACTGCAGATCCCGCAGTCCCGGGGTGTTCGGCGAGCTGACATTGATGACGAGGTAGTCGGCCAGAGGGGCCAGCACTCGAGTCGACGCCGCATAGTCGGCGACCGCATCGGCCGCCTCGACGATCTTCGTCTTCCCGATGTTGACTCCGACGATCGGACGCAGGCCAGGTGGGAGCGCGTCGATCCTCTTCCGCTCCTCGGCGATGTTGAACGAAGCCTGCCGCGCACCGTCGTTGTTGAAGCCCATGCGGTTGAGCAGCGCGAGATTCTCCCGCAGCCGGAACAGGCGCGGACGATCGTTGCCGGGCTGCGCATGGGCGGTGATCGTTCCGACCTCGATATGACCGAAGCCCAGGGCGGACATGGCCCGCACCCCGACCCCGTTCTTATCGAATCCGGCGGCCAGGCCCACTCGGTTGGGGAACGGCAGGCCCAATACCGATACGGGGCGGACGGTTCGGCGCGCACAGACAAAGCGCAGAACACGGCCGAGCAGCGGAACACGGTCGAGTGCACGCAGTGCGGAGAACGAGAGATGATGGGCCCGTTCGGCATCCATCGGTGCGAAGAGAAGTCTGAAGATCAATGAGTACACATCCCCAGAATATGTCACAGTCACCCGCCGCTTCCGCATCCCGCGTTGTTTGGCATTAGGATCGAATCAACGTTCAAAGACGACTGAAAGGGAACTCATGGCTGGTGCATCCACCCCAAGCAGCTACTCCACGACCTCACCGGTGAAGGCCACCGCCTCCGTGCTGGTGCTGGGCGCCGCGGATTCGACGGTCCTCGCGCTCGAAGGAGCAAAGGCCGCGCGGACCGCGCTCGACGAGGCTGCGAAGGCCATCGGGTTCACCGGAAAGGCCGGTTCCACCGCTCGGATTCCCTCGCCGAAGGGCGTCGCTGCGGACTCCGTGGTGCTCGTCGGCCTCGGCGACTTCGACGCCGCCACCGAGGACGTCGCCGCCACTCTTGAGGCACTGCGCCGAGGCGCCGGTGCGGCGCTGCGCGCACTCGACGGCGTCGACTCGGTCGCCCTGGCTCTGCCGGCGGCCACCCCCGCCGAAGTCGAAGCCGTCACCGTGGGCGCCGGGCTCGGTGCCTACCGTTTCCTCGACTACCGCAGCGAAGGCGAAGCCCCGGGCGAAGTCAGCGTCATCGGGCCCAAGGGCAAAACGTTCGCCGCCGCCCATGAGGCCGGAACCGCGATCGCGGCCGCGACGAATCGTGCCCGTGACCTCGTCAACACTCCGCCCCTGGACCTCTACCCCGAGTCCTACGCCGAGATCGTCAAGACGCAGGCCAAGGAACGCAGACTCAAAGTCACCGTCCTCGGCGACAAGGAACTCAAGGCCGGGGGCTACGGCGGCATCATCGGCGTCGGACAGGGCTCGACCCGCGGCCCCCGTCTCGTCAAGGTCGAATACGCGCCGAAGGGTGCCAAGCGCCATCTCAGCTTCGTCGGCAAGGGCATCACCTTCGACTCCGGCGGAATCTCGCTCAAGCCGGCCAAGAGCATGGAGGACATGAAGTCCGACATGGCCGGTTCGGCCGCCGTCGTGCAGGCACTGTTCGGCATCGCCGACCTCGGACTGCCCGTGCGTGTGACCGCCTGGCTGCCGATGGCCGAGAACATGCCCGGCTCCTCAGCACAGAGGCCCAGCGATGTGCTGACCATGCGCAGCGGCAAGACGGTCGAAGTCACGAACACCGATGCCGAGGGCCGCCTCGTCCTCGCCGATGCCCTCACCGACGCCGACGCCGAGAACCCCGACCTGCTCATCGACGTCGCCACTCTCACCGGCGCCCAGATCGTCGCCCTCGGCGAACGCACCTCGGGGGTCATGGGATCGACGACGGCGCGGGAAGAGGTCATCGCCTCGGCAGGCGTGGCCGGTGAGAACATGTGGGCGATGCCGATTCCGGAGGAGATGCTCTCGGGCTTCGACTCCACCTCGGCGGACCTCACGAACTCGGGGCCGCGACCCGGCGGCATGCTCGCTGCGGCCGCGTTCCTGCGCGAGTTCGTCGGCGAAGGCACCGAATGGGCGCACATCGATATCGCCGGGCCCAGCTTCAACGGCTCGGCACCCTTCGGATACACCCCGAAGGCGGCGACCGGAGCGGCGGTGCGCACGCTCATCGAAATCGCGAAGTCGGAGGGCTGAACAACGAAGTTCTACACGCTGTCGAGGTCAACGTGATGATCCCCACCTGTGTCCAATCAGACAGCGTTTCCTTTCGCCCCGAGCGAGAAAAGTGGAAAGATAAGACAGAAAGCTGCTTAGCGCAGGCTTATTCACAGCTACGAGGAGTAATCCGTGAGTGATTCATTGACCTACGACCTTGTCGTTCTGGGCGGCGGAACCGGCGGTTATGCCGCTGCTCTGCGAGCCGCAGAACTCGACATGAAGGTCGCTTTGATCGAACGCGACAAGGTAGGCGGCACCTGCCTCCACCGTGGCTGCGTGCCGACGAAGGCCCTTCTGCATGCCGCAGAGGTCGCCGACTCCGCCAAGAACTCCGAAGCATTCGGCATCGAAGCCGAGTTCAAGGGAATCGACATCAACAAGGTGCTCGAGTACAAGGACGGAGTCATCACCCGCAACTACAAAGGGCTGCAGGGCCTGGTCAAGGCTCGCGGAATCGACACGTACTTCGGCACCGGCAAGCTCGTCGGCAAGGACTCCGTCCAGGTCAGCGGCGAAGACGGCAACCACACCGTCACGGGCACGAACGTTCTGCTCTCGACCGGTTCGACTTCGAAGACCATCGGACTCGAGCTCACCGATCGCGTGATCACGAGCACCGAGGCTCTCGAACTGGACAAGGTGCCGAACTCGGCCATCGTCCTCGGCGGCGGCGTCATCGGCGTCGAGTTCGCCAGCGTCTGGAACTCCTTCGGCGCCGACGTCACGATCGTCGAGGGTCTCAAGCACCTCGTCGCGAACGAAGACGAGACGATCTCGAAGAACCTCGAACGCGCCTTCAAGAAGCGCAAGATCAAGTTCAAGCTCGGCACCATGTTCAAGGGTGTCGAGGAGACCGCTGACGGGGTCAAGGTCACGCTCGAAGACGGATCGACTCTGGAAGCCGAATACCTCCTCGTGGCCGTGGGCCGCGGTCCCGTGACCGAGGGCTTCGGATTCGAAGAGCAGGGCATTCCGATGGAGCGCGGATTCGTCCTCGCCAACGAACGTCTCCACACCGGCGTCGGCAACATCTACGCCTGCGGCGATATCGTGCCCGGCCTGCAGCTGGCCCACCGCGCCTTCGGCCAGGGCATCTTCATCGCCGAAGAGATTGCGGGCCTGAACCCGGTGCCCGTGCTCGAATCGGGCATCCCCCGCGTCACCTACTGCGAACCGGAGATCTTCTCCGTCGGGCTCTCCTCGGCTCAGGCCGAGGAGAAGTACGGCAAGGACCAGGTCGAATCGCTCGAGTACAACCTCGGCGGCAACGGCAAATCCGTCATCCTGGGAACCACCGGACTCATCAAGGTCATCCGCGAGAAGGACGGTCCGGTCGTCGGTGTCCACGGCATCGGCGCGCGCCTGTCCGAGCAGGCCGGTGAAGCTCAGCTCATCGTCAATTGGGAAGCATTCCCCGAGGAAGTCGCACAGCTCATCCATGCTCACCCGACGCAGAACGAAGCTCTCGGCGAAGCTCACCTGGCTCTGGCCGGCAAACCCCTGCACTTCCAC
Source organism: Brevibacterium sp. FAM 24630 (assembly GCF_049804075.1). Taxonomy (NCBI): domain Bacteria; kingdom Bacillati; phylum Actinomycetota; class Actinomycetes; order Micrococcales; family Brevibacteriaceae; genus Brevibacterium; species Brevibacterium sp. FAM 24630. The sequence goes on along the minus strand of NZ_JBNBZD010000015.1, from coordinate 74,024 downwards.
TCATAAGATCCGAGGAGACGAAAACTCATGTCGAATTCCGTTCAGATGCCGGCTCTCGGAGAGTCGGTCACCGAGGGCACAGTCACCCGTTGGCTCAAGTCCGTCGGCGACGAGGTCGAAGTAGACGAGCCCCTGCTCGAAGTGTCGACCGACAAGGTCGACACCGAGATCCCCAGCCCGTACGCGGGCACACTGGAGAAGATCCTCGCCGATGAAGACGACGTCGTCGAGGTCGGCGGAGATCTCGCCTACATCGGCGACGGCAGCGGATCGTCCTCCGACGATTCCGCTCCGGCTGCCGAAGAAGCTCCCGCCGAAGAGCCCGAAGAGGACTCGGCCCCCGCCGAGGACTCGACTCCCGCCGAAGACGAGAGCACGGACAAGGAACCGGCCGCCGAGACCGCACCGGCTGCACAGTCCGAAGGCTCAGGTGAAGGCACCGAAATCACGATGCCGGCGCTCGGCGAATCCGTCACCGAAGGCACCGTGACCCGCTGGCTCAAGGAAGTCGGCGACGAGATCGAGGTCGACGAGCCGCTGCTCGAGGTCTCCACCGACAAGGTTGACACCGAGGTGCCCTCCCCCGTCGCCGGAATCGTCCAGGCACATCTGGCCGAAGAGGACGAGACCGTCGAGGTCGGCGCACCCCTGGCACGTGTCGGAACCGGAGCACCTGCGGAAGAGGCTCCCGCCGAGGAGGCCCCGAAGGACGAGGCGCCCGCCGAGGAAGCTCCCCAGCAGGAAGAACCTGCCGAGGAAGCCCCCAAGCAGGAAACCTCCGCCGAGGAAGCCCCCAAGCAGGAGGCGCCCGCACAGGAGGCCCCGAAGCAGGAGTCGGCGCCCAAGCCGGCACAGGCACCCTCCGCCCAGACTGCTTCGGCAGCGCAGGCCGAGGAACCGGTCGAGGCCGCGACGCAGGCTCCTGCTGCAGCGGACACGGTCGGTGAGAACGCCGCCTATGTCACTCCGCTCGTGCGTCGTCTGGCACGCGAGAAGGGCGTCGATCTCTCGCAGGTCACCGGCACCGGCGTCGGCGGTCGCATCCGCAAACAGGACGTCGAGACCGCGGCCAAGAACGGACCCACGGCACCTGCCGCTGCCGCCGCACCATCCGGTGCGCCGAAGGCACCGTTCAAGGTCGAGATCCCCGAGGAGGTCGCGAAGCTGCGCGGCACCACGGAGAAGGCCTCGCGGATCCGCCAGACCATTGCGAAGAGGATGAGCGAGTCCCTCGAGGTCTCTGCTCAGCTCACGCAGGTCGTCGAAGTCGACATGTCTCGCATCGTCAAGCTGCGCAAGGCGAACAAGGAAGCCTTCCAGTCCAAGCACGGCTCGAAGCTGACCTACCTGCCGTTCTTCGCCAAGGCCATCGTCGAAGCGCTTCAGGTGCACCCGAAGGTCAACGCGCAGTACGATCTCGAGTCGCAGCAGATCACCTACTTCGATCACGAGCATCTCGCCGTCGCCGTGGATACCCCACGCGGTCTGCTGGTGCCGGTGGTCAAGGATGCCGGTGACCTCAGCGTCGCTGGTCTGGCCAAGGCCATCGATGATGTCGCCGACCGGACCCGCAACAACAAGATCATGCCGGACGAGCTCTCGGGCGGCACGTTCACCGTGACCAACATCGGTTCCGTGGGGGCGCTGTTCGATACGCCGATCATCAACCAGCCGCAGATGGGCATCCTCGGCACGGGTGCCATCGTCCGTCGCCCCATCGCCGTGCAGACGGCCGACGGTGACGAGTCGATCGCCATCCGCGACATGGTGTATCTGCCGTTGACCTACAACCACCAGCTGGTCGACGGTGCGGATGCGGGTCGTTTCCTGCAGACCATCAAGGCACGTCTGGAAGAGGGCAACTTCGAGGCCGACCTCGACCTCTGAGGCTGCGGTCTTCCGCACACCCTGAAGAGGGGCCGACCATCCGTGGTCGGCCCCTCGGGTCATTCATGACCAGGTTGCAGTCCTGCCGCGATCATCAGTGCTGTCCGACTGCCGTCTCGGTGACCTGTTCGACCCGCCAGCGGCCGTCAAGGCGTTTGAGTTCGAATTCGACCGACAGCATCCCGAAGTCCTCGGTCTCGCTGCCGCTTCCCGCGCTGGAGTGCATCTGCGCCGAGGCGACGATCCTGTTCGCATCGGCATCGATGATCTCCACCCCATCGACTGCGATGGAATAGTCGGAGCCGATGAACCGGGAAGGATCGATGAGCTCATCGGCGGCTGCGGCGGCCGATCCCGGCACAGTCAGCACTCGCAGGGCCGCCTCGTCCCCATCGCTGAGCGCCTGAGCACGGTCGGCGCAGAGTCGCGAGAGAACGTGTGCCACCTCCTCAGCGCTGAGCTCTGCCGTATCGCCCGACACGGTCTGGGAGTTCGGGGCAGTCCTCCGCCAATCGAGTTCACCGGCCGTCCACGACTGCCAGACGAGGAGACCACCGACGAGAGTGAGGCACGCGGCCGCGGCGACCAGCCAGTGTCCTCGGCCTGCTCCCCTGAGACGATGCAGCCAGGTTCTCAACAACCCGCGAAACCGTCCGGCCGCCTGTCCGAGCGCGGAGGATCCGGGGCCCCGACGGCGCGAGCGCTGACGCCCCCTCAGGGACCGTCGGCTGGCCGCACGCAGGGTTTCAGCGGCTGAGCCCGGGGCGGACACGGTCCGTGCTGCGTGAGTCTGAGTCGAATCAGCGGTCCTCGACTCGGTTCCAGTGGCCGGTGAGCCCGTGGCCACCGGCTCACTCGTCCGAGTCGGGAACCTCGTGGCGCTGCGTTCGACCGGCACCGCATCTCGGCCGTATCCGCGACCGAGGGGTTGACCGGCTACAGCACGCAGACGCGCCGTCAGAGCTGCTTCGGGCGCGATTTCCCGATCGGCCGGCACCAGCGGGAGCGGAGCCGGGCTGGCCAGTGACCGCATCGATTCGGCCACTTCGTCGAGTGCCGCAGCCAGCCCGGTGTCGGGACCCGAATCCGCGAGCAGGTCGCCGACGACGGCCCGCAGCGCCTGTGACGAATCAGCCAGCGCAAGGTTGACCGGCAGCAGGCATTCGGCCCACGGACGGCCGCAGCCGGCGTGGTAGAGCATCTCCCCCACGGCACGCCGCGGTGACGTCTCCAAGGGCACCGAGAGACCGGGGATGAGCACCGGACGTCCTGCGGCTTCGAGTGCGAACGCCTTCAGACTCAGCCGCTGTTCGGGACATGAGCAGCCGCGAAGTTCCGTGACGATGCCGAGGAACAGAGTGCACAGCTCGGCATCGGTCAGTCCCTGATAGGCGCGCACAACGTCGAGGACGAGGCCGCCGGGCAGAGTGGGGACGAGGAGCAGTGACCGTCGACCGGTCGGCAGTTCCACTTCGGCAGTGCCGAGGGCCTCCGGATCGTCGACATCGAAGGAATCGTTGTCGATCCCCCAAACGGCTTCTCCTGAGGGACCGCTCACACGGTAGACGTCGTCGGAGATCTGTGCCTGAAGCTCCCATGTCATGTTTCGTCATCTCCGTTGATGGCTTTCTATGCTATTTGTGTTTATTTAATAGTGATAGCGTCGGCACCTCGATGTCAAGGGTCACATTCCGGGAACCGGGTTCTCGACGGCCCGCGGTCAAATTGAACCCGGGGTGCAAGAGTCATAGTGTGGAGCCATGCCCTTGGCCACAGAAACGCTCGGGTTCGCTCCGGTCCTCTCGGACTATCGGCAGACCTGGGATATGCAGAAGAGATATCACGAAGAAGTGCTCGCAGGACGGAGGGAGTCGACGGTGCTGTACCTCGAGCATTCCCCCGTCTACACGGCCGGCAAACGCACCGAGGAGGCCGACCGGCCCACAGATGGCACCGAAGTCATCGATGTCGACCGTGGCGGGAAGATCACCTGGCACGGCCCCGGCCAGCTCGTCGCCTACTTCATCTACCGCCTCAACGACCCCAAAGAGGTCCGCCTCTTCGTGTCCCAGCTCGAGGACGCGATGATTCGACTCCTTGCGGAATACGGCATCGAAGCCACCACCGTCGAAGGACGCGCCGGCGTCTGGCTGCTCGGCGACGGGCTCCGCCGTGACCGCAAGGTCGGAGCCATCGGCATCCGCATCCACGAGGGTGTCACGATGCACGGATTGGCCCTGAACTGCAGCAATGAACTCGGCGCCTATGAAAGCATCATCCCGTGCGGGATCAGCGACGCCGACACCACTTCCATCAGCGCAGAGATCGGACGGACGGTGACGCCGGAGGACACGGCAGACCGTCTCAACGAGATTCTGCAAGAGACCATCACAGCCTAGGAGAACGCCGATGACGATTGCACCAGAAGGCCGCCGGATGCTTCGGGTCGAAGCCCGCAACTCCGAGACTCCGATCGAGGACAAGCCCGCCTGGATCAAGGCCAAAGCCCATATCGGGCCCGAATACACCTCCCTGAAGTCCTTGGTGCGCAAGCAGGATCTGCACACCGTGTGCGAGGAAGCGGGCTGCCCGAACATCTTCGAGTGCTGGGAGGACCGCGAAGCGACCTTCCTCATCGGCGGCGAACAGTGCACCCGACGCTGTGACTTCTGCCAGATCGACACAGGCAAACCGGCCGCATTCGATGCGGACGAACCTCGCCGCGTGGCCGCCTCGGTGGCCGAGATGGGGCTGCGCTACTCCACGATCACCGGCGTCGCCCGCGACGATCTCGAAGACGGGGGTGCATGGCTGTACGCGGAGACGGTCCGCCAGATCCACGACCTCGAGTATGTCGACGGCCGCGGCACCGGCGTCGAGCTGCTCATCCCCGACTTCAATGCGAAGCCGGATCAGCTCGCCGAGGTGTTCTCATCCCGCCCCGAGGTGCTCGCCCACAACGTCGAGACGGTTCCGCGCATCTTCAAGCGCATCCGCCCTGCCTTCCGGTACGAGCGTTCGCTGTCCGTCATCACCCAGGCCCGAGAGGCCGGACTCGTGACGAAGTCGAATCTCATCCTCGGGATGGGTGAGACGAACGATGAGATCATCTCCGCACTGCAGGACCTCCACGACGCCGGCTGCGACCTCATCACGATCACCCAATACCTGCGCCCCTCCCCCAGACACCACCCCGTCACCCGGTGGGTCAAACCGGCCGACTTCGTGATGCTGCGCGATGCCGCCGAGGAGATCGGCTTCCTCGGCGTCATGTCGGGCCCGCTCGTGCGTTCGTCCTACCGCGCCGGTCGCCTGTGGGCGACTGCGATGCGCCGTCGCGGAGAGGAGATTCCCTCCCACCTGCAGCATCTCGACAAGCACACCCCGGCCAAGCAGGAGGCTCAGGCCGTCGTGGATACCTTCGGACCCGGCGAAGAGGTAGACTTGACAGCTGAGCAATGAAGGCGTTCGTCACCTGGTGATGTCGCCGCGACGCCCCTCAAGAGCAAGTGAGAGAATGAGCGAAGAACCGCGCAAGGGAATTTTCCGGCGCAAGCCGAAGGATCCGAACAAGAAACCCGGTCGTCTGGCACAGATGCGCCAGGTCTACGAGCTGTCCGCCAAGCACAACAAGGCGACGCCGTGGCTGTTGGCCGCGGCGGTGCTCGGACTCACGCTGATCGGGCTCTTGGTGGGTCTGCTGATCGGCGGAACCACCGTGATCTTCACGACGATCCTCGGTCTCATGCTCGGTCTGCTGCTGGGCATGTTCATGCTCGGCCGCTTCGCCGAGACTGCGGCCTTCGCGCAGATGGACGGACAGCCGGGCGCCTTCGGCGCCGTCCTCAACACTGCTCGTCGCGGCTACCTCATGGATGAGAAGCCGATCGCCATCGACCCGAGGAGCCGTGACCTCGTGTTCCGCTCCACCGGTCGCGCCGGCGTCGTCCTGCTCAGCGAAGGGCCCAAGGGACGCAGTGCGAAGCTGCTGGCCAAGGAGAAGAAGCGCCATGAGCGCATCCTGCCCAATGTTCCCGTCCACACCTTCCAGGGCGGCAAGGAAGACGGTCAGCTGGCGATGAAGCAGGTCGTGCCGACCGTGCAGAAGCTGCCGCGCAAACTCAACCGGGCAGAAGTCCTCGCCGTGCGCAACCGCCTGGCGGCGCTGGGCACACAGGGATCGCGTCCCCCGATTCCCAAGGGCATCGACCCGAACAAGGCCCGCCCGAATCACAAGGCGATGCGCGGACGCTGATCGACAGGCGCTGATCGACCCTCGCAACGGCGGCGGCAGCACCCGGATCGCGCACAGAAGCGGCGCCGGCTCGATACGAGTCGGCGCCGCTTCAGTCTCTTCTGCGCTTCTGTCCTGAACGCCGCTTTCTTCTGCGCTTCTGTCCCGGCGGAAGTGTTCCGAGGCCAGGCAGGTGGTCTGGTCGGGCCGGTTCGCCCCTCGCCGGGTGTCAGCGGCGGAGGATGACGGTTCCCGCGGCGAGGTCGTGCAGTCCGCGGTTGTCCCGGTCGAAGATCAGAGCGGGGATGACGAGCACGACGAGCACCGCACGGATGAACGATTTGAGCAGCCCGGGAACATGCCCGGACAGCCGGCGCACCTCGATGCCGAAGAGGCGATGGCCGACCGAGTAGCCGAGGGTGCCGACGAGCAGGAGATTCTCCAAGGCGAAGAAACCGGGGGCCAGGAAGGGATTGGCCGGGTCGATGACGTTGGCGATCGCCAGACACATCAGCCAGTCGACGAGAAGAGCGAGAATCCGCTTCCACGCAGGAGCCAGAGAATGCGAACCGAAGACAGGCAGACCGAGCCGTTTGCCGGGCCAGTCGTCTTCTTCCCTGTCGAACCGGGGTCCTTCGAGCCAGGAACCGAGGTCGTCACGATTGATCACCCTCCCACCCTACGAAATCCGGCCTGAGTGAATCCTCAGGAAACATGCCCGAAACATGAGCGTCATCACCACTTCATTCCGGGGCGACTAGGATTGACCGTGGTCAGGACAAACGGCCACCGTACTCGAACTAGGAGACCTAAGTGTTCTCGTCTGCTGAAGAACTCGTCAACTACATCTCGGAGAACGACGTCAAATTCGTCGATGTCCGGTTCTGCGACCTGCCCGGTGTGGTCCAGCACTTCAACCTCCCCGCCGCCTCCTACGGCACAGAGGAGATCACCGAGGGTCTGCTCTTCGACGGGTCCTCCATCACGGGGTTCCAGGGCATCCACGAATCCGATATGAAGCTGCTCGCCGATGTCACCTCGGCGTACATCGATCCGTTCCGCGACGCGAAGACGCTGGTCATCACGCACTCGATCGTCGATCCCTTCACCGATGAGCCGTACTCGCGCGACCCTCGTCAGGTGGCGGCGAAGGCAGAGTCCTACCTGGAGAGCACCGGAATCGCCGACACCGTCTTCTTCGGTGCCGAAGCGGAGTTCTACCTCTTCGATTCCATCCGGTACGAGAACACCCCCGGCAGCAGCTTCTACAAGATCGACTCGCAGGAAGCGGCCTGGGACATGGGCACCGACGAGCCCGGCGGCAACCAGGGATACAAGACCCCCTTCAAGGGCGGCTACTTCCCCGTCTCGCCGCAGGATCAGTACGCCGACATCCGAGATCACATGTCACTGACGCTCGAGCAGATCGGCTTCGAGATGGAGCGTGCCCACCATGAGGTCGGCACCGCCGGTCAGCAGGAGATCAACTACAAGTTCAAGACTCTCCAGCATGCAGGCGATCAGCTGCTCGACTTCAAGTACGTGATCAAGAACACGGCATTCGAGCTCGGGAAGTCCGCGACCTTCATGCCGAAGCCGCTGTTCGACGACAACGGTTCGGGTATGCACTGCCACCAGTCGCTGTGGAAGAACGGCGAGCCCCTCTTCTACGACGAGAACGGCTACGGCGGTCTCTCCGACCTCGCCCGCTGGTATATCGGCGGACTCATCGAACACGCCGGTGCCGTGCTCGCGTTCACGAACCCGACGATCAACTCCTACCGCCGCCTCGTCCCCGGCTACGAAGCCCCGGTCAACCTCGTGTACTCGGCCCGGAACCGTTCGGCAGCGATCCGCATCCCCGTCACCGGCTCCTCCCCGAAGGCCAAGCGTCTCGAGTTCCGTGTGCCCGACCCCTCATCGAACCCCTACCTCGCGTTCTCTGCGCAGCTCATGGCCGGCATCGACGGCATCCGCAACCGCATCGAACCGCCGGAGCCGATCGACAAGGACCTCTACGAGCTGCCCCCGGAGGAGGCCAAGGACATCAAGATCGTCCCCGGCACCCTCGACGAGGCGCTCAATGACCTCGAGAAGGACCACGACTTCCTCACCGCCGGTGACGTCTTCACCCCCGACCTCATCGAAACCTGGATCCGGATCAAACGTGAGAACGAACTCGACGTCGCACGCCTGCGTCCGACTCCCACAGAGTTCGAGCTCTACTACGCGCTCTGACCTTCGCCTGCGCACAGCAGGACAGGAATAGAGTGGGGGCGTCACGGGTTTTCACCCGTGGCGCCCTTTCGCCTCTTCGCCTCGTGACCGCACGGGCCGGAACACTGACCATTGGAGGGTTGGATCTTGACGCACTACGACCTGCTGCTCATCGGCACCGGATCGGGGAACATGTTCCTCGACACGCGATTCAAGGGACTGAAGACGGCCATCGCCGAGGAATGGCATTTCGGGGGCACCTGCCTCAACGTCGGCTGCATTCCGACGAAGATGTTCGTCTACCCCGCCACTCTGGCCGAGCAGGCCGCGCAGGCCGACCGCTACAACCTCTCCCCCACACAGCCGCAGGTCGATTGGGCAGGACTCCAGGACCGCATCTTCTCTCGCATCGACGCCATCGAATCCGGCGGTCGCGACTACCGCAGCAGCGATCGACAGCCGAACATCACCGTCGTCGCCGAACACGTTCACTTCACCGGCCCGAAGAGTGTGCGCACCGCCTCGGGTGAGGAGATCAGCGCAGACCGCATCGTCATCGCCGCCGGTGCACATCCCGTCATCCCCGACATCGACGGGCTCGACGCCTCCCGCGTCGACGGCGAAGACTACCCGGTGTTCACCTCGAACACGGTGATGCGTCGCCCCACCCAGCCCGAGCGCCTGGTCATCATCGGCTCCGGCATCATCGCCATGGAGTTCGCCCACATCTTCTCCTCCCTCGGCACCGAGGTCACCGTCCTCGCCCGCGGGCCTCGCCTGCTGGGCAACATCGACGCCGAGGCGGCCGACGAGTTCACTCGCATCTTCGACTCGTCCCATTCCGTCCTCCACGGCGTGCAGGCCGGGCACATCGACGTCGACCACGGCGAAGTCACGATCGGCCTCGAACCCAGCGGCCGCCTCGGCGAGGTCGACCGGCCGGAGACGATCACCGCCGACGCAGTGCTCGTCGCCACCGGCCGGGTGCCCAACACCGCCGAACTCGATGTCGCGACCGCCGGCTTCGACGTCAGCGACGGGCACCGGCTGGCCGTCGACGATCATCAGCGGGTGCTCTCCGAGGGCTCGCCGGTGCCCGGTGTCTTCGCCCTCGGCGACATCTGCTCACCGCATCAGCTCAAGCACGTGGCCAATCACGAAGCGAAGGTCGTCGGACGCAACCTCGACGCCGATGTCGCCGCAGGGCAGCCGGGGGCGGCTCGCGAGGAGGACCTCGCCAGGGTGAACCACCATGCGGTGCCCGGAGCGGTATTCTCCTCCCCGCAGGTCGCCTATCTGGGGATGAGTGAAGAGGAAGCCGAGGAGGCCGGCCACGACATCACCGTGAAGGTCCAACAGTTCTCGGATGTCGCCTACGGGTGGGCGATGGCCGACGACCCGGGCATCGTCAAAATCATCGCCGACCGCCGCAGTCGGCTGATCCTCGGTGCATTCATCGTCGGACACGAAGCGTCGATGCTCATCCAGCCCCTCATCCAGGCGATGGCCTTCGGCCAGACCGCCGACGAGGTGGCCACGGGACAGTACTGGATCCATCCGGCCCTGCCCGAAGTCATCGAGAATGCACTCCTCGGCCTCGAATTCGAGGACTGAGCACCAGCGGCCGTCGGCAGGCTCGGCTCAGAAGCCGTAGAAGCGGTGCTCCATGACGGCACGGGCATGCCGGGTGGTGCGCAGATAATCGTCCTCGAGGTCATGGCCCTCGCCGGCGGCGTAGCCGAGCAACCGAGCCGTGGCCTCGAGCTCGGTGTGGTCACCGGGCAGTGATTCCGCGGTGCGACCTCTGAAGAGCATCACGGCAGACCGCACATCCGTGGCCAGCTGCCATGCCTCCGCCAGCTGCGCGGCATCCTCGGCGGGCAGCAGCTGCGCCTCGGTGGCGGCAGCGAGTGCCTGCAGGGTCGAGGTCGTGCGCAGACTGGCCAACTCATGCCCATGCTCGAGCTGGAGGAGTTGGACGGTCCATTCGACGTCGGAGAGGCTGCCGCGGCCGAGCTTGAGGTGCCGCCGTTTGTCCGCATTGCGGGGCAGGCGTTCGTCCTCCATCCGCGCCTTGAGCGTGCGCACCTGCGTCAGCGCCTTGTGCGGCATCTCGGCGGGGTACCGCAGCGGGTCGATGAGTGAGAGGAAGTCCTCGATCAGTCCTTCGTCTCCGGCGACCGGACGCGCCCGCAGCAGCGCCTGGGCTTCCCACGGCTGTGACCATTTCGCGTAGTAGGCCTGGTAGGAGGAGAAGCTGCGCACGAGCGGTCCGTTCTTGCCTTCGGGCCGCAGATCCGCGTCGAGGTCGACTCCCTGTGCGCTTTCGCTGGCCTTGAGCCGTGAGGACAGCTGCAGCGCCACCTTGTTGGCATGTTTGCTCAGCTTGCCCTTCGCCTCGGCGTCGAGATCGTTCGACTTCGCTCGGACGACGTACATCGCATCGGCGTCGGAGAAGTACCCGATCTCCCGTCCGCCCCAGCGGCCCATCGCGATGACGGCGAATTCGTAATCGGGCGTCTCCGGTGTCTCGAGGTCGGTGCGCACGGCTTCCAGCGCACCGCGGACGGCAAGATCCATGAGATCTGAGAGATCGCCGGGGATCGCGGATCGGTCGCCGACATCGAGGACGTCGCGCAGGGCGATGCGCAGCAGTTCTCGACTGTAGGTCTCGCGGATCGGCGTGACAGCGGCGCCTCCGTGACGTTTGAGCAGTCCGTCGACTTCGGCCGACAGCACGTTGAGGTCACGGGCAGCGAGATTGTCGTACTTGTCCAACCAGGCCACCGCCGCGGGCTGGCGCAGCAGCAGCTCGGTGGCGTAGCCGGACAGGGACAGCACATCGGCGACCGACTTGGCGGCGAGTCCGGAATCCCTGAGCATCTTGAGGAACCAGCCGGAAGAGGCAAGCGATTCGCTCAGTCGCCGGAACGCCAGAAGTGCCCGGTCGGGTTCGACTCCGTCGGAGAACCAGTCGAGCAGCGCCGGCAGCACCTGTTTGATCACCATCGCCGTGCGCGATACGCCGGTCGTCAGGGCCTTGATATGGCCCAGAGCACCCTGCGGATCCCGATAGCCGAAGGCCCGCAGACGATCGGCTGCGGCCTGCAGACTCGAGCCGCGCTTGTGGGCTTCGACGACGGCCCCATGGACGCCGACGGCGGCTTCGAGGATCGGCCGGTAGAAGATCTGCTCATGCAGTCGGGTGACGTGTCTGGCGTAGTCGCGGCGGGTCTCTTCGAGGCGGGCACCGGTGCGGGAGCCGGAGCGGAAGACCGACCGGGCGAGCATCCTCAACTTCGCATCGTCATCGGGGATGAGAGCATTGCGCATCATCCGGGGAATCTGCACCCGATGCTCGACGACGCGCATGAACCGGTAGGCGGCGGAGAACACGGAAGCATCCTGTTGGCCGATGTATCCGTGCTCGCCGAGCTCTTCGAGCGCCATGAGAGTGTTCGGGGTGCGGATGTCCTCGTCGGTGCCGCCGTGGACGAGCTGGAGCATCTGGGCAGAGAACTCGACATCACGCAGGCCCCCGCGACCGAGCTTGATCTGACGCGGAGCCTCAGCGGCCGGGATGAGGTCGACGACGCGACGACGCATCGATCTGACACCGTCGATGAAGCCCTCACGACTGGCCACCTTCCACACCAGCGGCAGAAGCGAGTCCGAGAACCGTCTGCCGACTTCGGCATCACCGGCCACCGGCCTGGCTTTGAGCAGCGCCTGGAATTCCCAGTTCTGGGCGATGTCGGCATAGTAGTGCTCGAACTCCGAGAGAGTGCGCACCAGTGCTCCGGCCTTGCCTTCGGGACGCAGCGCGGTGTCGACTTCCCACAGCGCAGGTTCGCCTCCGGCGTCGGAGAGGACTGCCCGTGTCCGCTGGGCCAGATCCGTGGCGAGATCCCGCGCGTCGCCGTCGTCGGCGGAGTCGAGGACGAAGACGACATCGACGTCGGAGACGTAGTTGAGTTCGCGGGCACCGGTCTTACCCAGAGCGATGACGGCCAAGCGGATCCCGTCTCCCCCGTCGACTTCGGCTCTGGCGATCGCCAGAGCAGCATCGAGCGCGGCGGCGGCAAGATCGGACAGGACCGCCATGACGTGGTCGACGATCTCCTCAGGCGCTTCGGCTGCGAGATCATCGGCGACCAGCCGCAGCACGGCGTCACGATAGTTCCGGCGCAGCGAGCGGATCCCCTCGTCTCCGGTCACGGTGGCGAGCGGTGCCGGGGACTCGGGGTCGGCACCGACGGCCTGGAGCATCTCGGCCCGCAGCGACACCGCCGAGGCGGCGGGTGTCGAGATCAGCAGGAACGGTTCGGGCACCAGCAGAAGCGGCAGCGAATCAGGATGTCGGACCAGGTGGTCGACCATCGCCTCCGAGGTGCCCATGACCGCGAGCAGGCGCGCCAGCAGCGGCCGGTTGAGTTCGTCTTCTGCCAGCGTCTCCGCAGTGCCGGAGCGAACGGCCGAGAGCAGCGCCGCGGAGTCCTGCCCAGCGGCCTCGACGACCCGGAGCAGCCCGAGGGCGGCACCGTGCGGATCCGGGGTTGCCAGAAGCAGCTCGACGAAGCGCGAATCCGTGGCCAGAGGCTGGCCCAGGAGCTCATCGAGCTCGTGGAGGAATCGGGCTGTCGCATCCGGGACGCTGGTCGTGCGTGAAGTGATTCCTGCCATGGGGATTACATCGAAGTGAAATGCTTGGCGAGTTCATAGGGTGTCACCTGGGCACGGTAGTCGTTCCACTCCTGACGCTTGTTGCGCAGGAAGAAGTCGAAGACCTCTTCGCCGAGGGTCTCGGCCACGAGATCCGAGCTCTCCATGATCTCCAGCGCATGAGACAGACTGCGCGGCAGCGCCTCGATGCCCATCGCCCGCCGTTCGGTGTCCGAGAGCTGCCAGACATTGTCCTCGGCCTCCTCGGGAAGCTCGTAGCCTTCCTCGATTCCTTTGAGCCCGGCGGCGAGCATGAGGGCATAGGACAGATACGGGTTCGCCGAGGAGTCCATGGCCCGGTATTCCACCCTCGCCGAGGAGGACTTGCCGGAGTTGTACTGCGGCACCCGGACGAGGGCCGAACGGTTGCGGTGACCCCAGGAGATGTAGGACGGAGCCTCATGACCGGTCCACAGCCGCTTGTACGAGTTCACGTGCTGATTCGTCACCGCCGAGATCTCGGCGGCGTGTGTGAGCAGACCGGCGATGAATTGGCGCCCGGTCCTCGAGAGCTGATACTCCGCTCCCGGTTCGAAGAAGGCATTGTTCTCCCCTTCGAACAGCGACACATGTGTGTGCATGCCGTTGCCTGGGTGCTCCGACAGCGGTTTGGGCATGAACGAGGCGTAGACGCCCCTGGAGATCGCGACTTCCTTGATCACTGACCGGAACGTCATCACATTGTCGGCCATGGTCAGGGCGTCTGCGTAGCGCAGGTCGATTTCATTCTGCCCGGGTCCGGCTTCGTGGTGGGAGAACTCCACCGACAAGCCCATGGCTTCGAGCATGGTCACCGCTTCGCGTCGGAAGTCATTGGCTGTGCCGCCGTTGACATGGTCGAAGTATCCCGCGGTGTCGACGGGTTTTGGCGCGGTGCCGTCGGTGATGCCGGTGACCGGGTCGAGGTTGTCGGTCTTGAACAGATAGAACTCGATCTCAGGGTGCACGTAGAAGGTGAAGCCGCGTTCGGCGGCTTTCGCCAGAGTGCGTTTGAGGACATTGCGCGGATCCGCCGGTGCCGGTTCTCCCCCGGGCACATGGATGTCGCAGAACATCCGCCCGGTCGGTTCGGTCTCTCCCCGCCAGGGAAGCAGGGAGAACGTCGAGGGGTCGGGTTTGAGCACCATATCGGCCTCGTAGACCCGGGCGAGCCCCTCCACCGCCGAGCCGTCGAACCCGATGCCCTCGGAGAAGGCGCCTTCGAGTTCGGCCGGCACGATGGCCACGGACTTCAGCTGCCCGAGGACATCGGTGAACCAGAGTCGGATGAATCGCACATCACGATCCTCAACGGTCCTGAGAACGAATTCCTCCTGACGTGACATCCGATCAGCCGTTCCACTTCTCGTCGTCTTCGTCCCACTTCTGGCTGCGTTCGCGAGCCTTGTCCAGGGCGGCGCGTGCGACCTCTTCGGTCTCGTACGGGCCCATCCGGTGCGTCCAGTCGCTGACCAGGCCCTTTTCGACGGTGTTCGTCTCAAGATTGAAGTAGTACTTCGAGTCAGGATCGTCGATATCTTCGTAGAGTCCCATGTCGAGCCCTCTCTCCTCAGCGGGGTTCTGCGTTGACAGTTTCAGCTTACCGTTTCGCAGGGAGTTCGCGGTGCATCCCGTGTTCTCAGACCTGCCAGCCGATCACGCCCGGCTGGAATCATGTTTTCCGCGTCATCTGGTACCGAAATACACTGATTCCGTATCTGACAAGACGAAAACAGCCTTAAAGGTTTGCTCTCCAAACCTTCTAAGGAATACAGTTGAACCATCGTCGACCGACGTCGAAGTCGGCGGCCTTCGCCCCAGCGGCGCTCAATCATGAAAGAAGGACACACAATGCGCATTTCAGTGCCCACAGAGGTCAAGAACAACGAGTTCCGAGTCGCCATCACAGCTGCCGGCGTGCACGAGCTCGTCGCCCACGGCCACGAAGTCACCGTGCAGGCGGGAGCCGGCGAAGGCTCTTTCATCACCGACGAAGAGTATGCCGCCGCGGGTGCGAAGATCGCTCCCGATGCTGAGAGCACCTGGACCGCAGGCGATCTCGTCCTCAAGGTCAAGGAGCCGATCGCTCAGGAGTACGGCTTCCTGCGCAAGGACCTCATCCTCTTCACCTACCTGCATCTGGCCGCCGACGAGGCGCTCACCCGTGCCCTCATGGAGGCAGGCACCACCGCGATCGCCTACGAGACCGTGCAGCCCGACGGCGGCGGACTCCCGCTGCTGGCTCCCATGAGTGAGATCGCCGGGCGCCTGTCGACGCAGGTCGGTGCGCACAGCCTGCTCAAGGCCAACGGCGGCCGCGGCATCCTGCTCTCCGGCGTCCCCGGCGTCGAGCGCGCCAATGTCGTCGTCATCGGTGCCGGTGTCGCCGGCACGAACGCGGCCCGCATGGCGCTCGGCCTCGGAGCGACCGTCGAGGTCATCGACATCAACATCCCCCGCCTGCGCCAGATCGACGAGACCTTCGCCGGTGCGATCGGCACGAAGGTGTCAAACAAGTACGAGATCACGAAGGCTCTGGCCGGCGCCGACCTCGTCATCGGCTCCGTGCTCATCCCCGGAAAGAAGGCTCCGAAGCTCGTCACCGATGAGATGGTCGCGGGGATGAAGCCGGGTTCGGTCCTCGTCGACATCGCCATCGACCAGGGCGGCTGCTTCGAGAACTCGCGTCCGACGACGCACGATGATCCGACGTTCACCGTTCACAACTCGGTCTACTACTGTGTGGCGAACATGCCCGGAGCCGTGCCGAACACCGCTACGGCGGCGCTGACGAACTCGACGCTGCCGTTCGCTGTCAAGATCGCCGACCAGGGCTGGCACAAGGCCCTGTCGAATGATTCGGCACTGGCACGCGGACTCAACATCCACAACGGCCACGTCACCAACGACAACGTCGCCGAGGCATTCGGTCTCGAGGCCGTGTCCGTGGCCCACGCGCTCGCCAACTGAGTCCGACCGCGGTCACCGCAGATGCCGAAGGCCGGCGCTCCCATCCGGGAGTGCCGGCCTTCGGCAGTCGACTTCAGAACAATCCGGGCATGAGGCCCCCGGCCTGACGGGTCTCCCGGGCGGCTCAGTCGCGGGAGACGATGGTGGTGTAGCGGAAATGGTCCTCACAGAGCTGACCGGCTTTCTGCGCATCCCCCTCGGCGATCGCCTCGACGATCGCGGCGTGGTCGGCCACGGCGTGGTCGAAGAGCTCGGCAGAGAACGGGTCGTGGCGGAATCCCGCGTTGATCTTCGTGTCGATGTCGATGGCCATCCGCACGAGTTCAGGGTTGTGGCCGGCGCGGGCGATCGCGAAATGGAACTGCGCGTCCGCGGTTCGGGCGGCGGCTGCCTCGGCGCGTTGGGAATAGATCTGAGCCAATTCGTGCAGTTCGGCAAGCTCGGTCTCGGTGCGGCGACGGGCCGCCGTCGCGGCAAGGGAATTCTGAAACACGGCGCGGGCATCGAGCAGATTGCGCCGCTCGGCGTGGAACTCATCGATACGACCGGCCATGGGCGCCAGCGCTTCTGGGCGGGCGTTCTTGACGAAGGTCCCTCCCCCGCGTCCTCGGCGACGTTCGACGACACCGAGGCGCTCGAGGCGCAGCAGCGCCGCACGCACGCTCGACCGGGACACCTGCAGATCGGAGGCCAGGGTCCGCTCTCCCGGCAGAAGGGTGCCTTCCGGCAGAGCCCCGACCGCGATTCCGGAGAGGATGTGGTCGGCGATCTGCTGAGGCGCGCTCGTCAGGCTCACGACTTCGCCGAGGCCGGAGAACTCATGGTTCCCGGCCGTCGTCTCCTCGCTCACTCTGCCTCCCTCTGTTCGCGCCGTCTGTTCTCGCCGGCGGCCCGCGGTCACGCCCAGATGGTCGGGACCGGAGTCATTCGACGCGGGCGAGTCCGTTCCGAACGCCTCCCCTGTTTCGATTCTAGTCGTGCCCGCGGCCTGCCCGAAGCAGCGACAGGCGCCCGCGAAGTGGGACAAAGTCGGACAACCACCATAGAATCGAAGGCATCATGACTGCTCACACGCGCCTCCTCACCCCCGGCACCATCTCTCCCGAACGGACAGTGCCGAAGACCATCGCCCGCCCCGAATACGTCGGACGCGCCGACGCGAACGAAGGGCGCGGGAACAACTTCTACTCCGCAGAAGAGATCGAGACCGTCCGAGCAGCGGGACGGATCGCTGCCAATGCTCTGGCCGTCGTCGGAGAGATGATCGTCCCCGGCATCACGACCGACGACATCGACGCCGTCGCCCACGAGTACATGTGCGATCACGGCGCGTACCCCTCGACCCTGGGCTATCGCGGATTCCCGAAGTCCGTGTGCACCTCGGTCAATGAGGTGATCTGTCACGGCATTCCCGATTCGACGGTCATCGAAGACGGTGACATCGTCAATGTCGACATCACCGCCTACTATCAGGGGATGCACGGCGACACGAACTACACGTTCACCGCCGGGCAGGCCGACGAGGAGTCTCGGCTGCTCGTCGAACGCACCTATGAGGCGATGATGCGCGGCATCAAGGCGGTCAGGCCCGGACGCGAGATCAACATCATCGGTCGCGTCATCGAGAAGTACGCGAAGCGGTTCGACTACGGCGTCGTCCGTGACTACAGCGGCCACGGCGTGGGCCGCGAATTCCACTCCGGACTCATCGTCCCCCACTACGATGCCGCGCCCGCGCACGCGGAGACGATCGAACCGGGAATGATCTTCACCATCGAGCCGATGCTCAACCTCGGCACGATCGACTGGGATGTGTGGGACGATGCCTGGACCGTGGTGACGAAGGATCGGAGGCGTTCGGCCCAGTTCGAACACACCCTTGTCGTCACCGAGACCGGCGCGGACATCCTCACCCTGCCGGATGCCGACACGGCGATCGCTGCGGGACCGGTGAACGGTGGAAACTGAGATGAGCACCGAGGCGGCCCACAGGTTCGCAATCGGCATCGACATCGGCGGGACCGGGATCAAAGCGGCACTCGTCGACACCACGACCGGAAGACTGCCGTTCAAACGACTGCGGGTGCTCACCCCGAAGCCGGGCACCCCGACCGCAGTGGCTGAGACGATCGCCGTGCTGCTCGAGGACCTCACTCAGCAGGCCCTCGATCTCGAACTCGTCACCGATCGGGCAGAACTCGACTCTCTGCCCGTGGGCTGCGGCTTCCCCGGCGTGATCCGGCGCGGTCGCGTCGAATACACCGCGAACCTCGATCAGAGTTGGATCGGTTCGCACATCGACGCGGTCATCGGCGACCGCACTGGCAGGACTGTGTACTTCCTCAACGATGCCGATGCGGCCGGACTGGCCGAGATGATCTTCGGCGCCGGGCGCAGCCACCGGAAGAAGACCGTGCTCCTGACCACCCTGGGCACGGGCATCGGCACCGCACTGTTCACACAGGGACGGCTCGTGCCGTATACGGAGCTCGGTCATATCGAGATGAATGGTGCGGATGCGGAGACGCAGGCGGCCGAGTCGGTCAAGACCCGCCTGGGGCTGTCCTATTCGGAGTGGGCGGCACGCCTGCAGCAGTACTACTCGCTCGTCGAGCTGTTTGTGGCACCGGACGTCATCATCGTCGGCGGTGGGGTGTCGAAGTCGCATGCGCAGTTCCTGCCGCTCATCTCCACTCGCGCCAAACTCAAACCAGCGAAGCTGTTCAACAACGCCGGAATCGTCGGTGCGGCGATGATCGCCGTCAACGGCGGGCAGGCGAAGGTCAAGCGCGTTCGGTCCGAAAAGATGTGATGAGGACAGGCCACCGATACGCCGGGTTCTGTCGACGAGTCGGTCACCCTTCTCGCCTGACGGCCATCTGTCTGGGACCGATGTTGCCACCGGCCTCAAGCAATCCACCCGACAGCTCGGCGAGCCGCCTCGAACGCTGTCTGTCTGATCTTGCTCCGGATGGGGTTTACCCAGCAGCGTCGGTCACCCGACACTCTGGTGGTCTCTTACACCACCGTTTCACCCTTACCCAGTCGGAACTGGGCGGTCTGCTTTCTGTTGCACTGGCCCGCGGGTTGCCCCGGGTGGGTGTTACCCACCATCCCTGCTCTGGGGAGCCCGGACGTTCCTCAGCCCTCTGACGAGAGCCGCGGCCGTCTGGTGACCTGTCCTCAAGCAACCCAGTCTAGCGTCTTCGACGGACTCCGTGGCACAGCGTCTCTCCCACCTCCCCCGGGTCGAGGCGAACGTGACGAAGCTCATCCGATACCGCCTGCGATCGTGTCCGCTGGTGCTCCTACGATGGAAGGGTGAAGATCCTCCTGCCGCCCTCCGAGGGCAAGACGCCGGCCGCCTCCGGACCGACTCTCGACCTCGACGGTCTCTCGGCTCCGGACCTCACCAGCAAGCGCAAGCGCGTGCTCTCCGCGCTGCAGAAGACGTCGAAGAGCCGGGATGCACTCGAGTGCCTCGGCGTCGGCAGATCCCTGGCCGCAGATGTCGAACGCAATACGGTTCTCGACTCGATCCCGTGTGCCCCGGCCCTGCTCACCTACTCTGGTGTCCTCTATGAGGCGATGGGCTCGGACGAGTTGGTGGCTGCGGCCGAGGACGACGAGGCCCTGAGTGAACGTCTGCGCCACGTCCAGGTCTTCTCCGCCCTCTTCGGCCGGGTTCACGGCCTCGATGTCATCCCGGCCTACCGGCTGGCGATGAAGACCGAGCTGGGAACGCTGGGTCGGCTGACCTCGTACTGGAAGCCGATCCTTGCGAAGTCCTGTGCCCTCGAACCCGACGAGGTGGCCCTCGACTGCCGTTCGAGCGATTATCGGGCCGCGTGGCCCGGGCCTCATGACCGGGTCGTGCTCATGGGGGCGGTGACCGACAGCGACGGCAGACGTCGTGTCGTCTCCCACTGGGCGAAGTTCTATCGCGGGCAGTTCGCCGGCCGTCTCCTCGCCGACGAGCGCCCGCTGCCGCAGACGATCGAGGAGCTGGTGGCCCGTGCCGAAGAGTTCTACGAGGTCGAGTTCACTGCGCACACTGCGTCGAAGCCCGCGGCTCTGACAATCGTTCTGCGTGACTGAATCGCTCTGAGCGTGCAGCGCCGGGGCAGTGTGCAATGGCGCGGCAGCGGTCAGCTGCGCCGCAGCAGCACCGCTTCGCACTCCTCGCATGCGTAGGTTTCGTTCACATCGGCGCCGAGCATCGCGTTCCACGCGGCTCCACCGATCTCCTGCCCGCAGGCCTGACAGTTCGGCCCCGTGAGCAGTGCGGCTCCGGGGCCGCCCTGGCGCACATTCGCCTCGAAGGCCGTCACCACCTGCTGCGGAAGCTCACGTCGAGGCTGTTCGGATTCCGCTTCATTGACTGTGAGAAGTTCGCTCAGCTCGGCCTGCCGATTCTTGACGGCCGTTTGCACTTCGCGTCCGGCCGCCGTGACCTCGGCAAGCCTGTCATCGATGGCGGCGAGTCCCGCCTCGGCGGCTTCGAGCCGTTCCATCTCCTCGAGTTCGGACTCCTCGAGTTCGCCCACGCGCTGTTCATGCCCGGCGATCTCGTCCTGCAGATTCACCAGGTCCCGGCTGGTCAGTCCTGTGCCGTCGTTGAGTTCGACGCTCTTCTTCTCGATCTTCGCCCGCTGGGCCTCGATGAGCGCATTCGTCTCGGCGATCGCAGCACGGTGGGTTTCGACGACTTCGTTCGCTTGGGCCCGCTCATCGCCGAGTTCCTTGTGCTTGCGCACGAGCTCCTGCAGTTCCCCGGCTCGTTTCGGGTTCTCATGTTCGTGGCGCAGGGCGCGGCCCTGGGCAGTGAGTTCGATGAGGGTCGTCAGCGCGGCGCGCTGAGCATCGGTGATGAGCATCAAGTGTCTCCTCGTCAGTAGCGTTCGACCCAGGGGTCGGTGTTGACGGCCGAATGCTGCAGGGAGACGGTGAAGCCACGGGCGGCGAACTCCGCTTCGAGTGCTTCGGCCGCGGCGTTGAGCCAGACGGTCTCGGACGCCCAGTGGGAGACGTCGATGATTTCGAGTCCGCCTTCGCGCCGGTTTGAGGTGTCGAGCGCTTCGGTTGCCGGGTGGTGGCGCAGGTCAGCGGTGACGTAGACCTCGGCGCCATGGGCGCGAACCTCGTCGAAGAGGGAATCTCCGGCACCCCCGCAGACGGCGACTCGAGTCACTGTCGCAGCGGGATCTCCGGCGATGCGCACTCCTGTGGTGGTGCGCGGAAGCTGCGCTGCCAGACGTCTGGCAAGCTCTCTCACCGGGGTCGGCTGAGGCAGGTCACCGACACGTCCGATGCCCGTAGCAGGAAGGTCAGGCTCGGCGGAGGCGGCGATCCCAGCGGTGTGCGGTGTCAGGGGTTCGGCGTCGGTGATGCCGAGCAGAGAGATGAGGACATCGGAGACACCGCCGCGAGCGGAATCGGCATTCGTGTGCGCATTGAACAGTGCGATGTCGTTGCTGATGAGCGTGTGCACGGCCCCGCCCTTGAGCGTGGCGGCGTTCACAGATTTCACCGGTTTGAGCATGAGCGGGTGGTGGTTGAACACGAGATCGGCTCCGAGCACCACAGCCTCGGCGATGACCGCGTCCATCGGGTCGAGCGCCAGGAGGATCGAACGCACCTCGGAGTCGGGATCCCCGACCGCCAGGCCCACCGAATCCCAGGACTCGGCCAGGGCCGGCGGCCACAGCGCATCGAAGACGTCGACGCAGTCACTCACCTTCGGATGTCTCATGGCTCCACACTATTACATTCCCCGAGCGGGAATCCTCCGAGCTGGGGGCCCGGCAATGAGATCAACTTCACACATCGTCGAATTCGCCCATATATTGGAACCATGTCAGTTTCAGATACCGCAGCCGCCTCTCCGACCTCCAGCAACACTTCGACGATCTCCGATCTCATCCGTCGCAGCGCCGGCCGCTTCTCCGCGGCCACGGCGATCGAATTCTCGGATCGGAGGTGGACATACGCTCAGCTCGACGAAGCTGTCACGGCCGTCGCCCGGGAGCTTGTGCGCCTGGGCGTGACGAAGGGCGACCGAGTGGCCGCCTATGGCAAGAACTCGGATCTCTACGTCTTCCTCTACCTCGCCTGTGCCCGCACGGGTGCCATCCACGTGCCGGTGAACTATCAGCTGAAGAACGACGAGCTCGACTACATCCTCGACAACGCCGGAGCGAAGATCGTCTTCGCCGACGGCGACCTGCTCGACACCGTCACGGCCACTCCGACGGGTGGGAGCGCTCAGGTCATCGACTTCTCGACTCTCGTGCCTGTCGCCACCGCAGGTGACATCGCCCCGGTCGGCGCCGGTGAGTTCTCGGTCACCGATGCCGATGTCGCACAGCTGCTCTACACCTCCGGCACCACCTCGGCGCCGAAGGGAGCAGTCATGACACACCGCGCACTGATCCACGAATACCTCTCGGCGCTGCTGTCGCTCGACTTCACCGCGGATGATCGCTGCGTCCATGCGCTCCCGCTCTACCACTCCGCGCAGATGCACGTCTTCCTCATCCCGCTGCTGTCCGTCGGCGCCCACAACATCATCGTCCCCGCACCGGTTCCCGATGAGCTGCTGGCGATCTTCGAAGAACGCGAGATCAGCACATTCTTTGCCGCGCCCACGGTCTGGGTGGCACTGGCGAACAGTCCCGAGCTCGAGACCCGCAATCTCGACAGCCTCCGCAAGGCCTACTACGGCGCCTCGATCATGCCCGGACCGATCCTCGACCGACTCCGGGCACGCTTGCCTGAACTCGGGTTCTACAACTGCTTCGGGCAGTCCGAGCTCGGCCCCCTGTGCACGGTGCTGCGCCCGGAGGAGCACGACGATCATCCGGGCTCCGCCGGACGCCCCGTCATGTTCGTCGAGACCCGCGTCGTCGACTCGGCCGGCAACAACGTCGCCCCGGGCACTGAAGGCGAGGTCCTCTACCGCTCACCGCAGCTGTGCGAAGGCTATTGGAATCGTCCCGACGCCACCGCCGAGGCATTCGACGATGGCTGGTTCCACTCCGGCGACCTCGTCAAGGTCGATGAGGAGGGCTTCATCGAAGTCGTCGACCGTGTCAAGGACGTCATCAACACCGGCGGAGTCCTTGTCGCCAGCCGGCAGGTCGAAGACGCGATCTTCGAGCTGGCTCCGGTCGCCGAGGTGGCAGTGGTCGGCGTCGCCGATGAGAAGTGGATCGAAGCGATCACGGCCTTCGTCGTCCTCAGATCGGGACAGCCGGAACTGAGCGCTGACGAGGTCATCGCCCACGTCAAGAACCGTCTGGCGGGCTTCAAGGTGCCCAAACGAGTGGAATTCGTGGCCGAACTTCCGAAGAACTCTGCCGGCAAGATCCTCAAGCGCAGCCTGCGCGACGTCTGAGGACGTCTGCCGGTCGAGCCCACACGGCTCCGATTCGACGCAGACGGATTCGGCCTCGGAAAAGAGGGACGATCCTCAGACGTTCGCACCCTGAGCCGTGCCGGCCCCGCGCCTGCGGATGACTGGATCGCTGCGATCGGCACCCGCGGCGATGTCCGTGCCTGCATCGCCCTGCTGGTCCGCGGTGTCGTCCTGGCCGAGGACCGTGAAGCCGTTGTCACGGATCATCGCGAGGTCGTCGGCGGCGGCCTGCCCCTCGGCGGTGAGATAGTCGCCGAGGAAGATCGAGTTCGCCAGGTGCAGTGCCATCGGCTGGAGAGATTTGAGGTGGATCTCGCGCCCGCCGGCGAGACGGATCTCGCGATCGGGGCAGACGAAGCGTGCCGTTGCGACGATCTTCATGCACTGTGTCGGGGTGAGGTTCCATTGGCCTTCGAGCGGGGTGCCGTCGAAAGGCACGAGGAAGTTGATCGGAATGGAATCGGAATCGAGGTTCTTCAACGCGAAGAGAGCTTCGATGATCTGTTCGTCGCTCTCGCCGAGGCCGACGATGAGTCCGCTGCACGGCGAGAGTCCGGCGGATTTGGCGAGCTCGACGGTGTTCGTCCGGTCTTCGTAGGTGTGGGTCTTGACGATGTTGTCGTGGAAGGACTCGGCTGTGTTGATGTTGTGGTTGTAGGCATCGGCACCGGCATCTCTCAGTGCCTCGGCCTGCCCTTCGCGAAGGATGCCCAGACACGCGCAGACCTCGACGTCGGGGTTCTCGCCCTTGAGCCGTTCGACGATCTCGCCGACGCGGCCGACATCGCGGCGGCTGGGCCCGCGACCGCTGGCGACGAGACAGACACGTGCGGCTCCCCCGCCGATTCCCATGTTCGCCTGGTCCATCGCCTCCTCGGTGCTCAGCCACGAGTATTTGAGGATCTCGGCCGTCGATCCCAGCGACTGCGAGCAGTACGCGCAGGACTCCGGGCACATCCCCGATTTGAGATTGACGAGGTAGTTGAGCTTGATCGTCATCGCGAAGTACCGGCGGCGCAGCCGGGATCCGGCGGATACGAGTTCGAGGAGGTCTGCATCGGGCGTGGCCAGGAGGGCGAGTGCTTCAGACTCGGTGATCTGTCCTCCGTCCAGAATGGAATCGGCAAGTCGGTGGGGAGTCATGGTCATCATCGAATGGTCCTTTGCCTGACTGGAAGAAATCCTGGTTTGAAATCTGCCCAGGTCAACAGTCCTGAACAGTGTTCAATACGATAGCAGAGATGCCCTTCCTGCCACGTCTCCGGCCACTCACCCCCGGCGCCCGGACACCCCAATTGTCAGTGAGCGCATAGAATTCTTCCGGCGGCTGAGGCCACCTCCCGGACTCGGCGATGAATACGGAACAAGGAGCGCAATGACGGACTCGGAGCAGACGGGCACTCGGCAGCAGCCCGGAAGACAGCGCGGTTGGCGGCTGCACGGCGACGGGCGGACCATCCGCCCGGGAGAGCGTGTGCTGCCCGAAGAGCGTCTGAGCTGGCCGCGGACGATCAGCGTCGGTGCCCAGCATGTCGTCGCGATGTTCGGTGCGACGTTCCTCGTCCCGCTGCTCACCGGCTTCCCGCCGTCGACGACTCTGTTCTTCACCGCGATCGGCACCCTGCTCTTCCTGCTCATCACCAAGGGGATGATGCCGTCCTACCTCGGGTCCTCGTTCGGCCTGCTGGCACCGATCGGTGCGGTCACCGGGTTCTCGGCGACCGCCGGCGAGGACCTCGAACCGCACGCCATGGCCTTGGCGCAGGGAGGAATCATCTCTGTGGGAGTCACCTTGGCGCTCGTCGGGCTCGTCGTCCATTTCGTCGGGGTGCGGTGGATCGAACTGACGATGCCACCTGTCGTGACCGGTGCCATCGTCGCCCTCATCGGGCTCAACCTCGCACCGGCCGCGTGGGATTGGGTGCAGGAGGCACCTCTGACAGCAGTCATCACCATCGTGGCCATTCTGCTGGTCACCGTGGCGTTCCGGGGCATGTTCGGGCGACTGTCGATCCTCATCGGGGTGCTCATCGGCTACGCGGCGGCGTGGCTGCAGGGCGAGATCGACTTCACGACCGTCGACCAGGCCGACTGGGTCGGACTGCCCGCGTTCCATGCTCCGGCATTCGATCTCGGATACCTCGGCCTCTTCCTGCCCGTCGTCCTCGTTCTCATCGCCGAGAACATCGGGCACGTGAAGTCGGTGGCGGCCATGACGGGACGAGATCTGGACAAGCTGACGGGACGCACACTCTTCGCCGACGGATTCTCCACGATCCTCGCCGGCTCCGGAGGCGGTTCGGGAACGACGACCTATGCGGAGAATATCGGCGTCATGGCCGCTACTCGCATCTTCTCCACCGCGGCCTACCTGTGCGCTGCGGTCATCGCACTCATCCTCAGCCTGCTGCCGAAATTCGGCGAGATCATCGCCACCATTCCCCCGGGCGTCCTCGGCGGTGCGGCAACCGTCCTCTACGGGATGATCGGCATGCTCGGTGTGCGGATCTGGGTGGAGAACAGGGTCGACTTCGCCAATCCGATCAATCTCAACACCGCCGCGGTGTCCCTCATCGTCGCGATTGCGAATTTCACCTGGACTCCCGGCGGTCTCCAGTTCGAAGGAATCGCACTGGGCTCCGCCTCGGCGATCATCGTCTACCAGGTGATGAAGGCGATCGCCCGGTGGCGCGGAACGGATCCCGATGCCCTCGTCGAGACCTTCGCCGAGGCCGAACCGAGCGCGCAACCATCAGCGGACTCGGACCCAAGCTCGGGGGACGGTTCGTCAGCGGGCTCGGATCCGAGTTCGGGAGCTGCTCCATCGTCGGGCGTGGAGGCGAGCGATGAGCGGGAGTAGAGGCCCTCGAGCCGCTTTTCGTGCACTCCGCCATCAGGTTTCGTACCAGCCATCGGTTCGCAACCCGATGGCTGGTACGAAAAGTGATGATCACCACTTCCGGCTGCCGGAGACGACCTGCGGCACTGTGTCGAGCTGGAGATGCAGAAAGTGCCGCAACCTCGCCTGAGCGATGCTGCGGCACTTTCCCGTGGTCGGGATAGCGGGATTCGAACCCACGACCTCCTCGTCCCGAACGAGGCGCGCTACCAAGCTGCGCTATATCCCGTGACCAGGAACTACTATAGCGAGGGGAACGCGATCTGAAAAATCGGGACGAGCCCCAGACGAAGAATGAAAGGTATGTCTCATTGGCACTGACCGCCGAAAGCATCACGCACACCGCTTTGGACATCCTTTCGCGCTACGGTCTCGGCGACCTGTCCATGCGCCGACTGGCCCGTGAACTCGGGGTTCAGCCCTCTGCTCTCTACTGGCACGTCAAGGACAAACAGTCTCTTCTCGTCCTCATCTCGAAGAGCCTCAAAGCCGAGGTCGATGCCCGTTGCCCTGTCACGGCCGACCCTCTGGCCGCGGCACTGTCCATGCGCGAGATCCTGCTGAAGTATCGCGACGGTGCCGAGATCGTCCTGCTCGGCTATTCGATCGCCGCCGAGGATGTCGCTCCGCAGGCGCTCAACGCCCAGCGGCTGGGACCCGACGTCTCCCAAGGGGTCCTGACCCAGACTCTGGGTGCAGTGGCCGTCGAACAGAGTCGCGCACTGTTCGATATCGACCCTGCCGACGTGGCAGAGAATTTCGCGGCGAATGTCGCTCAGATCCTTCAAGGTTCGCCACCACGTCCCTGAATGCCGATCCTGCTGCCGAGACGACCGCGCCCCTGATGAGCCGCGGTTGCGATTCGTCGGAGCCCCACGGGTGTGGCATACTGATCAGGCGTTCTCGGAGTCTCCGATGACGCAGTGGGGCCTATAGCTCAGTTGGCTAGAGCATCTCGTTTACACCGAGAGGGTCGGGGGTTCGAGTCCCTCTGGGCCCACCAGCACAAACACTTACCCAGACACCATCGGCGCACGTCGATCCACTCCCCCGGTGCCCCCGAGCCCTCAACGTCTCATGTTCATCCTACGGGGCTTCGGATTGGCACCGAGACAATAACCGGCATAGACCAAGCCGAATTTCGCACCCCCTGGAGGAATCGACAGTGTCGCGCCCGTCTGCGGGCTGAGGACTCGTCGACAGCCACTGGAGCAGCTCACGATCGGAATCCTTGAGTCACATCCTCACTTCAGCTGATGTCCATTCTGATGGTGAGAATGAAGGCGGCGTCCTCGAGCGCGGTGACCGCGTGCCTCTCGGCTGGGATGGCGATGTGATCTCCGGTCGACAACTCCCATGACTCGTCCGTCGTCGTCAGACGCACAGAACCCTCGAGAACCTGCAATGTCGCTTCGGGCGGGGAATCGTGCTCGGCGAGTTCGGAGCCGGCAGCGAGGGCGAGCAGCACCTGCCGCAGATAGGTGCCGGTGAATATTCCTTTGGCTGCTCGACCGCTGCCGGCGCGGCGAGCTCTGCTGAGCAGTTCGCGGCTGAGTTCGGCAAGATTCTCGGACGTGAGCTTCTCGGTCATGGTGGTGCGGTTCCTTTCACATTGGTGAGTGGTGCTCGTGGTCCAGGGTCCAGATCAGCGTCTGCGCAGACGGGCGCGGCAGCTGGTCGGGGTGGCGAAGGGCTCGAGCGATTCGACGGCATTCGATGACTGTGCGGCTTCGAGGAAGCCGGTCATCATTCCGCGGTGGATCGCACACACCAGGCTCCCGTGCGTGCCGAGGAACTCGCGCAGCGGACAGTTGTGGAGGTCGATCTGATTCCCGTCGAGGCGGGCCGGCGCGAACCCGGCCGCATCCAGCGTGTCGATGAGTCCGTCGACGGCGGAGTCGGCCCGACTGCCCGCGCCTGCGGCTGCACCGCTCCCCCACTGATACCCCGCCTCCTCGGCCTCGCCCGCGGGATCGGGCGCGGACGCGACGCGCGAAAGAAGGATACGAGCGAGCAGATCGGCTCGGTGCGGCCCGGAGTCCGTGGCCGGCGTGAGGAAGTATCGGACCTCGGGCCGTCCGGGCCCATGAGCGGGCCGCGTGTGACGAACGACGTCACCGTCGCGTTCGAGGACTCCGAGGTGAAAGCGGACCGTGTTCGGGTGAACTCCGAGACTCTCGGCGAGTTCGACCGCTGTGGCACTGGATCGTCCTCGCAGCTGTCGAAGGATTTCGGCGCGCCGACCCCCTCGCGCAGCCGTCGAATCCGGCCGGCCGAGGGAATCGCCGCGTGGTCCCAGTCGAGTGTCCATGATGATAGTTTATCCAAGAGATATTCAGAACAAACCAGAGGAGCTTTCGTGTCCGAAGAAGCCGTCATCGACGTTCGCACCATCCCCAAGCCCGAACGCCACCCACTCATCATCGACGCCTACGAGAAGCTCGACGTCGGTGCTGGGCTGATCCTCGTCAATGATCACGTCCCCGAGGGCCTGCGCGTAGAGATGGTCCGCGAGTTCGCCGATGCCGTCGGATGGGAGCCGCTGGAGAGCAGCGAGGACGCCGTGCGGGTGCGCATCGTCAAGCAGGCGGCGACTCCGACTCCGCGGGTCGTCCTCGACGTCGCCGAGGTGGCCGGCACCGAGGCAGAGTCCGGTTCGGTCTGGCAGCTGCCGACTCAGCAGCGTGATCTCGACGCGAATGTCATCGCCCTCGCCCCGGGCGGAGAGATCCGCGAGCACACCGGACCGAACCTCGACGTCCTCATCCATATTCTCGACGGCGCCGGAACGCTCGAGACCGAAACCGGCACGATCGACCTGTCACCTGGCCAGATCGTATGGCTGCCGCGCCTCTCACGTCGCCGGTTCACCGCCGACGCCGAGAACGGGCTCAAGTACTTCTCCGTCCACCAGCGCAAGCAGGGCCTGACGATCTCCGCCCGGCCCTGAGCCTCCCCTCGTGGGCATCGCCGATGCCGACATGACGCGACTCAGATGTCCTCAGGCATCCACGCCGAGCCCTCCTCGACCCGATAGATGAGGTTCGTGCGCGTATGCGCTACCGCTGGATACCGGGTGAGGTAGTCGAGGACGAACGACTGCACCGCCTCGGTGTCGGCGGCGACGATGTGCAGCAGATAGTCATCCGCCCCAGCCATGTGGTACATCCGCACCACCCCGGGGAACTTCAGCGCTGCGGCCGTGAAGGCGTCGATATCGGCCCGGTCGTGCTTGGCCAGTCGGATCGAGACGAGAGCGTGCAGGCTGACACCGAGGGCACCGGGATCGACATCGAGCCGGAAGCCGCGGATCACGCCGAGGGACTTGAGGCGCTTGAGTCGCAGAGACACCGTCGACTCGGAGATGCCGACTTCCGCGGCCAAGGCGGCGCCCGAGGCGCGCGCATCGGCGTTGAGCGCCCGCAGGAGGCGGTGGTCGGTGACATCGAGTGAGACATTCTGCGACATGAGTCACATTCTTCCAGAGATTCTCGCAGGATTTCCATCACTGACGCCGATCATCGAAGTCTCTTGAGAATTCCTTGCGCGCAATAGGAGAACCATATTGAATGCGAGTATGACCTCAATGCATCCGGAGACCCGAATGGTCCATGGCGGAATGGAGGGTCTGGCGGAGGCCGGCGTCCATGTTCCTGCCATCGACCTGTCCACCACCAACCCGGTCAATGACGTCCGGACCGGAGGGGACTCATATGAGAACCTCGCGTCAGGGCACCGGCCGGGCGCCGGCGACTCGGCCGTGTACCAGCGGCTGTGGCAGCCCGGCGTGGCACGCTTCGAAACAGCACTGGCAGACCTGGAGAACACCGAGGAGGCCGTTGCCTTCGCCACAGGCATGGCCGCACTCACCGCGGCCCTCCTCGCCGCGGTCCAGGCCGGCACCCCTCACATCGTGGCCGTCCGCCCGCTCTACGGCGGCAGCGACCACATCCTCGAATCCGGCCTGCTCGGAACATCGGTGACCTGGGCCGAGGAAGACGGAATCGCCGAGGCCATCCGTGAGGACACCGGGCTCGTCATCGTCGAGACCCCGGCCAACCCGAGCCTCGACCTCGTCGACATCGGGGCCGTCGTGACAGCAGCCGGTGGGGTACCCGTCCTCGTCGACAACACCTTCTGCACCCCGGTGCTGCAGAGGCCCGTCGACCACGGTGCCGCCCTCGTGCTCCACAGCGCCACGAAGTACCTCGGCGGCCACGGTGATGCGATGGGCGGAATCATCGCCGCGAACTCCGAATGGGCCACCCGGCTGCGCCAGGTCCGCGCGATCACCGGCGCCCTGCTGCATCCGATGGGTGCCTATCTCCTCCATCGCGGACTGCGCACGCTGTCGGTGCGGATGCATGCGGCCCAGGACACGGCCGGAGAGCTCGCCCGCCGCCTGCAGTCGCGTCCGGAAATCGCCCGCGTCCACTATCCCGGCCTATCCGGGGGCGACCCGCGCGGACTCGTCGGCCGGCAGATGGACGGCGGCGGCGCGATGATCGCACTCGAACTCGCTGGGGGCTTCGAGGCCGCCCGAACCCTGGTCGAACACTGCGACCTCATCGTCCATGCCGTCTCACTCGGCGGTGCCGACACACTCATCCAGCACCCGGCCTCACTGACGCACCGCCCCGTCGCGGCCACCGCGAAGCCCGGCGACGGACTGGTACGGCTGTCGGTCGGGCTCGAACATGTCGATGACCTCGCACGCGACCTGTTCACCGCACTCGATGCGATCCGGAGTGCCGCCTGAGGCCCACCGGAGCACCGGCGCCCCTCGTGCCCGCCCCGGACGATCCCGGGGCGGGCACAGTCGTCTCAGTTCTGGCTTGACCTTGACGTCGCGTCAACTTCTAGGCTGTCAGGCATGGACTGGTCCATTCAGGAAACAGCACGGCTGACGGGAACGACGAGCAGGACTCTGCGTCATTACGACGCGATCGGTCTGCTGCCGCCGACGTACATCGCCGCCAACGGCTACCGCTGCTACGACGAAGCGGCTCTGGTGCGCCTCCAACGCATCCTGCTGCTCAAAGAACTGGGGCTGTCGTTGACGACGATCGCCGAGGTGCTCGACCGCACCGAGGACCCGGTCGAGGCGCTGACACGCCATGTGCTCTCGCTCGGACGCGAGCGGGATCGCATCGACCGGCAGATCGCATCCGTCACCGCGACGATCACGCATTTGAAAGCAGGTGAACCGCTCATGGCGGAAGAGATGTTCGATGGCTTCGACCATCGGCAATACGAAGAAGAGGTGACCGAGCGTTGGGGCGCCGACGCGTACCGACGCTCCGATGAATGGTGGTCCCGGAAGAGTCACACGGACAAACAGGTGTGGAAATCGCGGGTCGCCGTGCTCTCCCAGGATTGGATCGCCGCCGCAGAGGCGGGGGCGCGGCCCGAATCGGACCGCTGCCAGGAACTCGCCCGCCGTCATATCGAATGGCTGAAGGCGATTCCGGGCACCCCGGCCCATGATCCCGCAGGGGATCTCGCCGGCTACGTGCGCGGCCTCGGCCGAATGTACGTCGACGACCCACGACTCGGTGCGAACTACGGCGGGACCGCAGGCGCCGAGTTGGTCAGGGACTCACTCGACCGCTGGCTCGAGGCCCATCGGATCTGAGACGGCCCGCGACGGACCTCATCTGGTTCAGGGCAGTTCGGAGAGTGCCTGACGGATCTTCTCTGCAGGCACCTCCAACTGCTCCGGGGTCTGCATCGGAGCTCGATCGGAGATGTCGAAGTCGTCCATCGAGTTCGTCGGCAGCACGTGGATGTGCAGGTGGGGCACTTCATAACCGACGATGAGCAGACCGATGCGCTCGCAGTCGAGGGCCCTCTTCTGCGCTTCACCGAGCCTCTTCGCCACGGTCATGAGATGGTTCATCAGCTCCTGGTCAGCATCGATCCAGTGCGAGATCTCCTCACGCGGGACCACCATGAGATGACCTTCTGTCATCGGAGCAACGTCGAGGAAGGCGACGCACTTCTCGTCCTCATGGACGAAGGTGCCGGGAATCTCGCCATTGATGATCTTCGTGAACAGCGTGGCCATGTGGAGTCCTCCTTGCAGTCCCCGCGGAGCGTGGACCCGCCCGCGGAATGTGGCTCGAATTTCACAGGCAGGAGACGGCCGCAGCGAAATCCGCGCCGAAGTCGCGGGTCTCGGTGCGAGCGACCTGCCTGCCACTGACGATCGTACCTGTCGGGGCGATCACGAAGACCCCGCGCTCGGCGACGCCGTGGATCGGGTCGAAGACGCCGAAGGCACGGGCCGACTCACCGTGCGGCCAGAAGTCCGACAGCAGCACGATATCGGTGTCGGCGTGCCGGGCCCAGGCGGCCAGGGTGTACTTCGAGTCCACGGACACCACGACCACCTCGACAGCCCGCCCGCGCTCGCGCATCCGCTTCTGCCACACATCGAGTGCGGCGAGTTCGTCACCGCAGATCGGTGAGAACGCAAACGGGACGAAAACGAGCACGACCACGCGAGGTCGGGCCGCCTCGGTGAGGGTGAAGACCGATCCGAACTGATCGGGAAGGGCGAGATCCGGGGCCCGGTCACCGGGCCTGAGGATCATGAGAAGTTCTTTTTGCCTACGAGTCGGAAACCGGCCCAATCATCGGCGGCACTGACCGTCGACGTCACGTGCATCCCGGCGGTCGGAGCCGCCTCGGAGATGTCGGCTGGGCTGATGTGGCCGGGGCGGTTCGCCTTCGGGCTGAGCAGCCACACGACTCCGCCCTCCTTCAACGTGGCCTGGGCGTCGACGAGGCCGTCGATGAGATCATCGTCGTCCGATCGCCACCACATGAGGATCACGTCATAGACATCGTCCTCTTCGCCGTCGGCGATCTTGTCTCCGATGATGCTTTCGATCGCCTCGCAGAGTGCCTGGTCGACATCGTCGTCATAGCCGATCTCTTGCACATAGTCGCCCTTGCTGAAGCCGAGGTTGTGTCCCAGCTCGTTCGCGAGGGTCGAAGTGGAGGATGTCCTTTCAGAAGCGGAGTTGCTCATGCCTGTATTGTTCCGTCAACAGTGGTCAAGGTGCAAATGATGTCCGCGCCCGCGCGCCGCAAGCGCAGTCAAAGGGCATCTAAGCACGCATTTCCGTCAGGGAGATCACAAGTGAACGGCACAGCGAAGTTTGCCTGCCCGTACTAGGCTGACCTGTGTATCGGGTGGACCCTGGGCTCAGACATCCTGCGGACCACACTCCATCTGATGGACATGATCTCTACACCAATGAAGATCGTGGAGCTGAAGAGAGGACCACATCGTGGACAATCGGAATCAGGGCGGCCCCATTCTCAACGGCCTGCCCAGCCAGGTGCCCGACATCGACCCGGAGGAGACCGAGGAATGGCTGGCCTCCCTCGATGGCCTCATCGATGAGAGCGGTCGAACACGAGCACGCTACATCATGCTGCGCATGCTCGAGCGCTCACGGCAGAAACAGATCGGTGTCCCCAGCCTCACGGCCACCGACTACGTCAACACCATCGGACCCGAGAACGAGCCATGGTTCCCCGGCGACGAAGAGGTCGAGCGCCGCTACCGCCGTTGGAACCGCTGGAATGCCGCCATGCTCGTGCACCGGGCCCAGCGTCCCGGCGTAGAGGTCGGCGGACACATCTCCACCTACGCCTCGTCCGCGACTCTCTACGAGGTCGGGCTCAATCACTTCTTCCGCGGCAAGGACCATCCCGGCGGCGGTGACCACATCTTCTATCAGGGTCATGCCTCCCCCGGTATGTACGCTCGTGCCTATCTCGAGGGGCGGATGAGCGCCGAACAGCTCGACGGGTTCCGTCAGCAGCAGTCGCACTTCATCGACGGCAAGCCGCAGGGGCTGCCCTCCTACCCGCACCCGCACCAGCTGCCTGACTTCTGGGAGCACCCCACGGTGTCCATGGGTCTGGGGCCGATGAACGCGATCGCGCAGGCTCAGTTCGACAAGTACCTGCACAACCGCGGCGTCAAGGACACGTCCCAGCAGCAGACCTGGGCGTTCCTCGGCGACGGCGAACTCGACGAGCCCGAGAGCCGCGGCATGCTCCATGTCGCCGCTTTCGAAGAGCTCGACAACCTCAACTTCGTCATCAACTGCAACCTGCAGCGGCTCGACGGCCCCGTCCGCGGCAACGGCAAGATCATGCAGGAGCTCGAATCCTACTTCCGCGGTGCCGGCTGGAACGTCATCAAGGTCGTCTGGGGACGCGAGTGGGACGCCCTGTTGGCCAAGGACCGCGACGGTGCGCTCGTCAACCTCATGAATGTCACGCCCGACGGTGACTACCAGACCTACAAAGGCGAGTCCGGCGGGTTCGTCCGCGACAACTTCTTCGGCCGTGATCCGCGCACGAAGGCGATGGTCGAGAATTACAGCGACGAGCAGATCTGGAACCTCAAGCGCGGAGGCCACGACTATCGCAAGGTCTACGCCGCTTACAAGGCAGCCCTCGAACACACCGGTCAGCCGACGGCGATCCTCGTCAAGACCGTCAAGGGCTACTCGCTCGGACCTCACTTCGAGGCCCGCAACGCAACGCACCAGATGAAGAAGATGACCGTCGACGACCTCAAACTCGCTCGCGATCACTTCCAGATCCCGATCTCGGATAAGGAGCTCGAAGAGAATCCGCAGCTCCCGCCGTACTACCACCCGGGTGTCGACGCCCCCGAACTCAAGTACATGCAGGAGCGTCGTGCCGAGCTCGGCGGATACTCCCCCGAACGTCGCAGCACCCACATCGACCTCAAGATGCCTTCCGAAAAGGCCTTCGAGGCCGGGCGTCGCGGTTCGGGCAAGCAGCAGATCGCGACCACGATGGGCTTCGTGCGCGTGCTCAAGGACCTCATGCGGGAGAAGGAGTTCGGTCACCGGATCGTGCCGATCATCCCCGATGAGGCCCGCACCTTCGGCATGGACTCGTTCTTCCCGACGGCGAAGATCTACAACCCACACGGTCAGAACTACATTTCTGTCGACCGGGACCTGTTCCTCGCGTACAAGGAAGCCACTGACGGTCAGCTTCTGCACGTGGGCATCAACGAGGCCGGCGCGACCGCAGCACTGACTGCGGCGGGCACCTCGTACGCCACCCACGGCGAGCCGATGATCCCGTTCTACATCTTCTACTCGATGTTCGGCTTCCAGCGCACCGGCGACTTCTTCTGGGCCGCCGGCGACCAGATGGCCCGCGGATTCGTCCTCGGTGCCACCGCAGGACGCACGACACTCGTAGCCGAGGGCCTGCAGCACGGCGACGGCCACTCGCATCTGCTCGCCTCGACGTACCCCTCGGTCGTGTCCTACGACCCGGCTTACAGCTACGAGATCGCCCATATCGTCAAGGACGGCATCCACCGGATGTACGATCCCGCCGATGAACGCGACCCCGACGTGCTCTACTACATCACCATGTACAACGAGCCGATGGTCCAGCCGGCCGAGCCGGAGGGCCTCGACGTCGAAGGCGTGCTCAAGGGCCTCTACCTGCTCAAGAAGGGTGCCGACAACGGTGGGCCGAAGGTTCAGCTAATGGCCTCCGGTGTCGGTGTCCAGTGGGTCCTCGAGGCTCAGGAGCTGCTGGAGAAGGACTGGGGAGTCTCGGCCGATGTGTGGTCGGTGACTTCGTGGACCGAGCTGCGTCGTGACGGCCTCGACGCCGAGAACGAGCGGCTCAAGCACCCCGACGCCGAATCGCGTGTGCCCTATGTCAGCGAGAAGATGGCTGAGACCGAAGGCCCGGTCATCGCGACCTCGGATTACATGCGAGCCGTGCCCGACCAGATCCGCCAGTACGTGCCCAGCCACTTCACCTCGCTCGGCACCGACGGCTACGCGATCTCGGACACCCGTCCCGCGGCTCGTCGCTACTACCTCGTCGACGGTCCGTCTGTGGTCACCCAGGCGCTCATCTCCCTGGCCGACACCGGGAAGATCTCGGCTGAGAAGGCCGCCGAGGCGGCGAAGAAGTACCAGCTCGACGATGTCCGAGCGGGCAGCTCGGGATCGACCGAGGGAGCAGGAGCCTGATCTCCTGAGATTGCTCACGCGTTGAGCCCCGATATGGCCGGAGTCTCCAAGACTCCGGCCATATTTGTCTCAAATTCCCACTGGTTGTATGTCGCTGACAACGTATTTGTGAGTAATCATCTAAAGTCGTACTCATGATGTCTGATGCCGAGTCCGTGCGCCGTCGCGCCGAAACCGCCCGTCGACTGCGGGCGGGAGTCGGGGTCCTGTCGTCGGTGACGCTGCAGCGGCTTGAGACGCAGCTGCCCTGGTACCGCACGATGTCGTCCTCTGACCGGTCCTGGGTAGGCTTGCTCGCCCAGTCGGGCATCTCCTCATTCGTCGACTGGTACCGCAAACCCGATAAGAACCTGCGCGTGGTCTCCGACCTGTTCAAGACCGCTCCGCGCGACCTCGTCCGCGCCATCAGCCTGCAGCAGACACTGCAGCTGCTCAAGATCGTCGTCGAAGTCGTCGAGGAGCGCGTTCCGGACATCGCCCGTCCTGTCGAGCAGCCGGCCCTGCGCGAAGCCGTGCTCGTCTATTCGCGCGAGGTGGCCTTCGCCGCCGCCGATGTCTACGCCCGCGCCGCCGAAGCCCGCGGCAGCTGGGACGCCCGACTCGAGGCTATGGTCATCGACGCTCTCGTTCGCGGAGACTCCGTCGATGAGCTCGCCAGCCGCACCGCTGCCTTCGGCTGGCAGTCAGACGGCCCAGTGTGCGTCATCGTCGGGCGTGCCCCGCAGCGCTCGGCGAACAAGGGCCTCGACGGAATCCGGCGCAAAGCCAGCAGGTGGGCCGACGACGCCCTCGTCGGCATCCACGACAACCGGCTGCTCATCGTCCTGGGCGGGGTCACCGAAGTCGATGAGGCCGTCGAGGATCTGTCCGACTGCTTCGGTCCCTCCGAAGTCATCGTCGGACCCACGGTCCCGGCGCTGGCCGAGGCGGCCACCTCGGCGAAAGCGGCGATCCGCGCACTCAAGGCCGCCACAGCACGCCCTGACTCCCCGCGGCCGGTCAAGGCCGATGACCTGCTGCCCGAAAGGGCACTGGCCGGAGACCGGATCGCCTTGGGCGAGCTCATCGACCGCTATTACGCACCATTGACGTCGGGCACCGGGCAGCTGCTGAAGACCGTCAGCGCGTATGTCGAATTCGGATCCTCGCTCGAAGCCACGGCCAAGGCGCTGTCAGTGCATCCGAACACCGTCCGCTACCGTCTGCGCAAGATCACCGAAGCCATCGGACTCGACCCGACGACGTCTCGCGATGCGTTCGTCATCCACATCGCATTGGTCTATGGGCGACTGTCAGAAGACGGCGTATTGTCGAACAGCGACAAATCTCATTGAAATCGGTCCGACGTCCATTAGATTGGCATCTGGAACCCAACGAAAAGAGAACTGAGTGCTAGCAATCACCTGCCCGGGCCAGGGGGCCCAGAAGTCCGGCTTCCTCAACTCCTTCCTCGAGCTCGATACCTTCTCCGCACAGATCGACGTGCTCTCGACCGCCTCGGGGATCGACCTGCGCCTGCACGGCACCGAATCCGATGACGAGACGATCAAGGACACGGCGCTGGCACAGCCGCTGCTCGTCGCCTCGGCGATCGCCTGCGCCGCCGAGCTCGGTGTCAGCCCCGACGTCGTGGCCGGACACTCGGTCGGTGAGATCGCGGCCGCACAGCTCGCGGGTGTCTTCTCCCCCGCCGATGCCATGCGGTTCGTGTCGGTGCGTGCCACAGGCATGGCCGCCGCCGCTGCCGCCACGCCCACCGGTATGGCCGCCGTCGTCGGCGGACAGCCCGAAGACGTGTTCGCCGCCATCGAAGCCGCCGGTGCCAGCCCGGCCAATGTCAACGGCGGTGGACAGACCGTCGCCGCCGGTTCCCTCGCTTCGCTGCAGACCTTGTCGGAGAACCCGCCCGAGCGAGCACGCGTCATCGCGCTGCCCGTCGCCGGCGCCTTCCACACCGAGTTCATGGCTGCGGCGACCGAGGACCTCGCCACCACCGCCTCGGCGCTGGAGGTCACCGACCCGCAGGTGCGCATCCTCAGCAATTCTGACGGCAGCGCTGTTGCAGACGGCCGCGAATACGTCGACCGCCTCGTCAAGCAGGTCACGAACCCGGTCCGCTGGGACCTGTGCCAGGAGACCCTGCTCGACTCCGGAGTCACCGGAATGATCGAACTCGTGCCCGGTGGCACCCTCACCGGCATCGCTCGACGCGCCATGAAGGGCGTGGAGACATTCCCCATCAAATCAGCCGCCGACCTCGACGGCGCGCGTGAGTTCGCGGCAGCTCACGCCTGAGAATCGAAGGACAACACAATGCCAACACTGCAGACAGCCGAGCTCGGCACCTTCTCCCGCATCGCCGGGATCGGCGCCTACCGGGCAGAGAACCTCGTCACGAATGACGATATCGCCGGGCCGATCAACTCCTCGGACGAATGGATCCGTCAGCGCACCGGTATCGTCACCCGCCGTCGTGCCAGCAAGGACGTCGGCGTTCTCGACATGTGCGAGGAAGCCGCACTCGAAGCCATCGCCTCGTCCGGTCTCAAACCCGAGGACATCGGCGCGATCATCATCTCCACGGTGACCTTCCCCTACATGACCCCCTCGGCTGCCGCCGCCCTCACCGATCGCCTCGGCACCGGCCCGATCCCCGCATGGGACATCAGCGCCGCGTGCGCGGGCTACTGCTACGGCATCGGCCAGGCCGATTCGCTGGTGCGGTCCGGAGCCATGGACAACATCCTCGTCATCGGTGCTGAGAAGCTCTCGGACATCATCGATCCTGAGGACCGTTCGATCTCCTTCATCCTCGGTGACGGTGCCGGTGCGGTCGTCGTGACCTCGTCCGACGAGCCCGGCATTTCGAAGACCGTGTGGGGCTCGAAGGGCGAGAACTGGTCGACCATTCGGATGACCGAATCGCTCATGGATGTCCGCGACGACCGTGATCTTCCGTTCCCGACCCTGCGCCAGGACGGTCCGACCGTCTTCCGCTGGGCCGTGTGGGACGGCGCCGAGGTGGCCAAGGAAGCCCTCGCCGCTTCCGGTGTCGCAGCCGAGGATCTCGCAGCGTTCATTCCGCACCAGGCGAACATGCGCATCATCGATGAGCTCGCCAAGCAGCTCAAGCTGCCGGACTCGGTCGTCATCGCCCGTGACATCGCCGACAACGGCAACACTTCGGCAGCGTCGATCCCGCTGGCCACCGAACGTCTTCTGCGCGAACAGCCCGAACTCAGCGGCGGGCTCGCCCTGCAGATGGGCTTCGGCGCGGGCCTCGTCTACGGCGCGCAGGTCGTCCGCCTGCCCTGAGACACACCATTCACGGAAAACTCTCCGTGAATGTCCTAAGATATTCGGCGGGACACTCGTCGAAACGTTCCTCAAACGGTCGAAAAACCCTCGGCCGAAATCAGAAAGTAGGAAAGAAATGGCATTCACCGAAGCTGAAGTCCTCGCTGGGCTCGCAGAGATCGTCAACGAAGAGACCGGCCTGGCCGTTGAAGCAGTCGAAGCCGACAAGTCGTTCACCGATGACCTCGACATCGACTCGATCTCGATGATGACCATCGTCGTCAACGCTGAGAAGAAGTTCGGCGTGAAGATCCCCGATGACGACGTCAAGGATCTCGTGACCGTTCAGGACGCTGTCGACTACATCAACAAGGCGCAGGAAGCCTGAACCACAGCAGCCGAACACGGCCCGTCCACCGACGGGCCGTGTCCACACTATCGACGAGGTTTGTACCATGACAGCTAAAGTTGTCGTCACCGGCATCGGTGCGGTAACCCCCCTGGGCGCAGACGCCGAGGCCACGTGGCAAGCCATTCTGGCAGGCACCTCAGGGGTCCACACGATGGACAATGATTGGTCGGAGAAGTACGGCCTCGCCGTGGACTTCGCCGCCCAGGTCGACCCACAGGTCGTTCCCGACAATCTCAAGCGAGTCCAGGCGAAGAGACTCGACCCTTCGAGCCAATTCGCGCTGATCTCCGCCCGTGAGGCGATGGCAGATGCCGGCCTCGAAGAGACCGACCCTGAGCGCACTGCCGTCTCCTGGGCCACCGGAATCGGCGGCGTCTGGACTCTGCTCGATGCCTGGGACACGTTGCAGGAGGAGGGCCCTCGCCGGGTCATGCCGCTGACGGTCCCCATGCTCATGCCGAATGGTCCGGCCGCGGCAATCGGCATGGAGTTCGCAGCTCGTGCAGGCGTGCAGACTCTGGTCTCTGCCTGCGCGTCGTCGACCGAGAGCCTCGGCCACGCTTACGATGTGCTCGCGTCCGGCAGGGCCGATGTCATCATCGCCGGCGGTTCCGAAGCGGCGATCCATCCGATCACCCTGGCCGCGTTCAACTCGATGCAGGCCCTTTCACGTCGCACGGACTCACCCGAAGCAGCTTCGCGCCCCTATGACGTCGACCGTGACGGATTCGTCATGGGAGAGGGCGCGGGTGCGCTCATCCTCGAGACCGAGGAGCATGCGCGGGCGCGTGGAGCGAAGATCTACGCCGAGGTGGCCGGTTGGGGCATCTCGAATGATGCCTACCACATCACCGGCGGCGAACCTGAGGGCAAGCATGCGCTGGCTGCCATGCAGCAGGCTCTTGACGCCGGCGGACTGAGGGCAGCTGACATCAAGCACGTCAATGCCCATGCCACGTCGACTCCGGTCGGTGACATTCCCGAGTCGCTGGCGATCACCGAGCTCCTCGGCGACAATGTCGGCGAGGCTTTGGTTTCGGCTACGAAATCGATGACCGGGCACCTTCTCGGTGGCACCGGAGCCGTGGAGGCGATCCTCACGGTCAAGGCACTGCAGACTCGGAAGGCTCCCCCGACCATCAATATCGACGAAGTCGATCCGAAGGTCGTGGGCATCAACATCGTGCGCGACACTCCCGCAGAGCTGCCCACCGGTGACATCGCGGCAATCACGAACTCGTTCGGCTTCGGCGGTCACAACGCCGTTGTCGCGTTCCGCTCCGCCTGAGTCTCTGCCCAGCTGCAGACGGCGGCTACGGCACATTTCAGGTACGGCCTGTCTGCGGTTCAGTACGCTCTAGGTGCGGCTGTCTGAGCTTCGGCACACTCTAGGTGCGACGATCTGAGTTTTGGCACACTCTAGGGTGGATAGCCCAAGTTTGAAACTGGGCTATCCACCCTTAAGTGTGCCGTTTCCATTGGTGCCCGTCTCCGGCGAGGAATCGACACATCAACTCGGCAGCAATATCCGCCGATCCCAGGATGGGCGCTGCTGGTTCCCCGCGTGGAGACTGCGTGGCTCACAGCGCGCGAGCGGCTTTGCTCGCGCAGGTCGAAGGGCACACCCGAGGTAGGAAGGTGTGCCCTCAGACGGGTCGAACTCGATCGGAGTCTTTGCGAACTCCGCACGAACGACGTGTGAGTCGGTTCAGCCGACCTTGGTCAGCCACCGCACGGGTGCGCCCTCACCGGCGTGACGGAACGCGTCAAGTTCCTCATCCCAGGCTTCGCCCAAAGCGATGGCCATCTCTGAGGAGAACTTCGCGGGGTCGCCTGCTGCGCGTTCCATGACGGAGCGGATGCGATCTTCGGGAACGAGGATGTTCCCGGCAGTATCAGTCACAGCATGGTAGATGCCGAGATCGGGCGTGTGGCTCCACCGGCCACCGTCGACACCCGGTGAGGGTTCTTCGGTGACTTCGTAGCGGAGTGAGTCCCAACCGCGCAGTGCTGAAGCAATACGAGCCCCGGAGCCTGCGGGCGCGCGCCAGCAGACTTCTGCGCGCACAAGCCCAGGTGCTGCCGGCTGGGGCGTCCAGTCGAAGCGTGCTTGTGCGCCGATGGCCCCGCCCGCTGCCCACTCGATGTGAGGGCACAGCGCACGAGGTGCTGAGTGGACGAAGAGTACGCCCTGTGTCATATCCATTTCTGCCTCCTACCTCGGATACGTCTTCCCCTACGATCCGCAAGGAGGCACTGCCCACATGATAGTCCATGTTCGACCTGCAGCCAAGCATCGAAGACGCTGGTGGTGGCGGGTGTCTGTCAGTCTCGAGTGAACGGCGTGACGCTGTGGAGACGATCGCAGAGGAAAGGAGCAGAGTCGGCCGGTCCGAGACCATTCGGATGTTCCCCTGACTATGCGCACACCGTAAGTGAAAGCCGAGGCGGGTGGACGGTCTGTGCCCCCGGTCGGACTTGAACCGACGACCAAGGAATTATGAGTTCCCTGCTCTGACCAGCTGAGCTACGGGGGCCAGCCGAGTCAAGATTAGCACCAAGAATGCGCCCAGACCCACTTGTCCGATGCCGCCGCTCCGAGAACTTCGCGGACGTGTCTGTCCGACTCAGACCCCCTGAAACGAGGCCGAGGCGGTCAGTGGGGCAATACGGGTGAGCACGCTCCGAGCTGCGTCCACACAGGTGTAGCGATCTGTGGTGATGTAGACATCGAACACTGTCTGCCCGTCACTGCCGGGGTCATTGCGTTTGGAGGCAGCGACCATGCCCGACCAGTCCGGGCCGACGACAACG
This sequence comes from Brevibacterium sp. FAM 24630, assembly GCF_049804075.1. Classification (NCBI taxonomy): domain Bacteria; kingdom Bacillati; phylum Actinomycetota; class Actinomycetes; order Micrococcales; family Brevibacteriaceae; genus Brevibacterium; species Brevibacterium sp. FAM 24630. The sequence goes on along the minus strand of NZ_JBNBZD010000015.1, from coordinate 31,115 downwards.
ACTCCGTGTTCGTTGCGCATGGGATCCGAGGCATCGACGAGTCCGGTGCGCACACCGGGGATGGGCGGTCCGTCGAATCCGCCGGAGAACATCGCGGTCATTCCGACGGTGTCACGGATCTTCTCGTACCGCAGTCTGGTCGCTTCGGAGAAATCCTCGTCCTCCCCGAACACTCCGAGCGTGATCGTCGCCGTCCCGGAGGCCAGGGCACGCTCTTCGAGGGCTGCGATCTGAGCGATGAGGAGCTCTCGATTCATCACCAGCGGCTCCCGGCGCAGCCCCTGCGAGATCGAGTAGGGAGTGCCCAGTGCGGGCAGGTTGCGCGAGTAGTGCGAGACGAGAGCGTCTTCGCTCGGCTCGGAGAACGGCTGCGGCTGTTTCGTGGCCTCACCGAAGTACGGTCCGGACATGAACCGTGCGCCCAAACCCCGCACTCTGTCCAGATCGTCTTCGGTCGCCACACCGTCGGCGAGGATGACTGCTCCTGTGCGCTCGAGGTGGGCGTGAAGCAGCCGGTTGAGTTCAGCAAGGTGCGAGTCGCAGTCGATGCGCAGGACATCCGGGTGGAGTCCGACGACAGAAGGGTTGACCAAGGGAACGAATGAGGCGCTGCGCAGATCGGCCCCGACCGATGACATGCCCACGCCCCAGCCGAGCGACCGAGCCGAACGAACCGAGCGCAGCACCGAGGCGGGAGAGGACACCACGCGATGGGCGTCGAGTTGGAGGATGACGGAACGGTCGGGTTCACCGGTGCGGTCCTCGAGCGTGGCGAACGATTCGGCTTCGGCGTGGAGGAAGAGCCGATTCGACTTCGGCAGTCCGGCGCCTTCGGCCGTCCGCAGAGCCGTATCCCGCAGAGACGCATCGATGTCGCCGGTGATCGTCGATGAGCGCATCGCGCGGCGCAGATTCTCCGACTCCGCACGCCCCAGCTCCGGATCCCCTGTCGGAGCCTGCAGAATCTGATGTCCCACACGATGGAAGGTCAGGGCGTCGACGACGGGCGCGAAGTAGGTTTCGATGCCTCCGGAGCGGACGAGCTCTTCGAGCGCCGAATCGTCCTCGGGTACGGCCAGGGACACTGTGTTTCCTTCCGTGGGCTGTTGTGCGTTCACAGTCTTCCACATTCGCACACAGCGGATTGTCTAAATTCAGTAACATTATTGCGCTGACAGCTGAGGGTTTTCGGCGCTCGGCCGAGCCGCGGGCCGGCCTGTCTCAGCGTCGGCGCGAACCGCCTCGGCGAACCTCGACAAGGCCGACGATCCCGGCGAGGATGACGACGACGGCGATGGCTGCGAAAGCGCCGATCATGCCCATGTGCCAGTTGCTGACCGCGGTGATGGAGAACGCAAGCGCGGTCATGATGGCCAGACCCATCGAGGTGCCGATACGCTGCCCTGTCTGCAGCACACCACCGCAGGAACCCGCGTACTTCAGCGGCACCTCGTGCAGGGTCAGTGTCTGGTTCGGACTGATGACCATTCCCTGCGCCGTGCCGATGAACGCAAGGGTGAACAGCATCCACCATTCGCTGCCGATCCCCTGCGAGAGCAGCACGACGACGGCGATCGTCGCGAGGAGGCCGAACAGGCAGGTGACGATCCCCCACACGACGAGGCGGCGCCCGATCTGGAACACGAACCGACCCGACACGTCGGCGGAGACCGCTGACAGGAGTGCCGCGGGCAGCCCGATCATGCCCGCAGCCAGGGCCGAATGCCCCAGCCCCTGCTGCATATAGATCGCCACGAGGACCCAGACGCTGGTCACGCCGAGGAAGTAGAGGGTGATGATGATCGAGCCGTTGCTGAAGCTGGGAATGCGGAAGAGGTCGAGGTCGACCATCGGCGGTCTGCCGAGGCGGGCATAGCGACGTTCCCATTTCGTCCACACCCAGATCGCCGCCAGTCCCACCGGAAGCGCCAGCCAGATGAACCATCCGAGCGAGGATTCGACGAAGGGCAGGAGAATGAGGAGGACTCCGACGCCGAGTAGGAGCACACCGACAGGATCGAGGTCCTTGTCGTCCTTGGCGTCGGCGGCTCCTTCGGCCACGGCGGGGCGCCAGGCACCGCTGGGCAGCCACGCGCGAGCCAGGAGGAGGGAGACGACGGCGAAGGGCACGTTGACGAGGAAGGTCGCCCGCCAGCCGAGGTCGTTGCCGAACAGAGCGATCAGCGCCCCGCCGAGAACAGGACCGATCGCCACTGAGAGGCCCACGGTGGTGCCCATCATTCCGAACGCTCGGCCGCGCGGAGGTCCCTGGAAGTACTGCTGCAGAAGGCCGACGACCTGCGGGTTGAGCAGTCCGGAGCCGAAGCCCATGACGACGCGCGCGATATTGAGCGTCAGCGGATCCGGCGCGATGCCCGAGACGAGGGAGGACAGCCCGAAGAGTCCGACTCCGGCGATGAACAGCTGACCACGACCGAAGACATCCCCCGCCCGACCGGCGGCGACGAGGACGACACCGAACGAGAGGGCATAGCCGGTGAGCACCCATTGCAGCGCCGAGGTCGAGGCGCCGATGTCCGCGGCGATCGAGGGCAGGACGACATTGATGCTCGACACCGACAGCAGCGACATGAAGAGCGGAACGAGGCCGATGAGCAGGATTCGCTTCTGCGTCTGCGACATTCCCGTGCTCTCGCTCACATGGTCTCCTCTTCGCCCGCGTGGGAGAGGATCACTCGTCGACCACGCGGCTCTCTTCGTCTTTCAAGCTATAGACCACATCCTATGGTGCTCCTCCGAAAGTCTCGTCTGGATCCAGCTGATATGGGATTCGAAGTTCAGGAACGGAGCTGAGAGTTCGGCACCCACCCAAGAGCAGGTGCGATGTGTTCGGCGAAGGATTCGAGGATGTGCAGGTTGTAGTCGACCCCCAACTGGCTGGGAATCGTCAGCATCAGGGTATCCGCAGCCGCGATGGCCGCATCGGCTTTGAGTTCGTCGATGAGGCGATCGGGTTCGCCCGCATAGGTCCGGCCGAAGGTCGAGCGGGTGTCGTCGATGATCCCGATCTGATCGCCCTGGCCGGCACTTCGCCGACCGAAGTAGAGGTCGTCGAGGTCGGTGGTGATCGGGAAGATGCTGCGGGACACGGAGACGCGCGGGTTCCATCCGTGTCCCGCTTCCCGCCATGCCTCCCGATACCGGTCGATCTGCTCGGCCTGCAGGTCTCCGAATGAGGCTCCGGTCGCCTCGGTGAGCAGGGTCGAACTCATGAGATTCACCCCCTGGTGTGCCGCCCATTCGGCGGTCGCCGCGGAACCTGCACCCCACCAGATGCGTCGGTCGAGTCCGGGTGAGTGCGGTTCGACCCGCAGGCTGGCCCCGGGTCCGAACTGCTGCGGGTCGGCCGGAGCCAGCCGTTCACCCCGGACCGCCCGGAGGAAGCGGTCGAACTTCTCCCGGGCCATGTTCGCGGCTTTGGGTTCGCTCGGGTCCTCGTAGCCGAAGGATTCCCAACCGCGCAGAGCAGGTTCGGGCGATCCCCTGCTGATGCCCAGCGCCAGCCGCTGGTCGGAGAGCAGGTCGAGGGCGGCGGCCTCCTCGGCGAGGTAGAGCGGATTCTCATACCTCATGTCGATCACTCCGGTCCCGACCTCGAGGTGCTGAGTCCGGGCGGCGATCGCTGACAGCAGCGGCATGGGCGAAGCCGCCTGCGTGGCGAAATGATGGACGCGGAAGTAAGCACCATTGACACCGATCTCGTCGGCGCCGACGCCGATCTCGACCGCCTGCTGCAATGCCGCCTTCGCTCCATACCCCTCGGGAGCACTGCCGGTGCCGTAATGACCGAAACTCAAGAATCCGAAAGACTTCATACATCCGCCAACCTGGTTGATGCTCGAGGTATTCCCCTGCCCGGGCACGACGAAGGCCCCGTCCGAAACGGACGGGGCCCGGTCTGCTCCCCCGGCTGGGCTCGAACCAGCGACCCTTCGATTAACAGTCGAATGCTCTGCCAACTGAGCTACGGAGGAACGTCGCAGTCTCCTGCGGACGTGTGTTCCAGCTTAGCAAACACCGAGGCAGGCGAACAAAACGGCGATGAGTGCTTTAGCTCACAACCCCTGAGGGAAACCCCACCGCCCCGGTCGGTTAGCCGTACAGTCGTGACGAATACAGGCCATGGGCCCCCTCGCAGCGCAGGTGCACGGTAAACTCGAAGCGATCCTCGCACCTTCTCCATCCGCTCCGAACCCGGAAGATTCACCGTGACCACAGTGGCAATCGCCCTCGCCGTGCTGGCGGCCGTGGCCCTCGCCTATGGCGCTCTGTACCAACACGATGCCATCGCCGGTCAGGATGATTCCCACAACGGACTCAGCTGGGCTCATTTCACAGAACTGCTCGGCAACGGGCGCTGGCTGCTCGGTCTGCTCATCCTCGGTTTCGGCACGGCCGGCAATTTCGTGGCCCTGGCGCTTGCCCCGGTGATGGTCGTGCAGCCGATCGGTGCGTTCTCGCTCATCGTGTCCGTGCTCTTGGGCGTCCGTCACCGCGGGCTCAGGGTCAATCGACGGCTCGTCCAGTCCGTCGTCTGGTGCACGATCGGCGTGACGATCTTCGTCGGGCTCTCGGCCACGACAGCACGTTCGGAGGTCCACCTCGGCGCCGATGCCCTGCCGCTGTTCTGGATCACCGCCGTCGTCGTCGGTCTCGGCCTGGTCATCATGCTCGCTTTCCGTCATGCGCCTCAGCTCGTCCTCATCGTCGCCGCCGGACTCCTCTTCTCGTGCGTCGCCACGAACGCTCACCTCGTCAGCGTTCAATTCCTCCAGGCCGGTCTCGCCGAGGTCACCTGGGTGAATGTGGCAGGACTGCTCGCCGCAGTCGCTCTCGGCTCCTGGTTCGTTCAGAACGCGTACGCCGCCGGCCCTCCCGAAATGGTCATCGCCGGGCTCACCGTCATCGATCCGATCGGCGCCGTGATCCTGGGTACCGTGGTCCTCGGTGAGGCTGCCTCGGCTCCGCTGTGGCTGATCGCCGTCATCACGGTCACTGGATTGGTCGCCTGCGCAGGTGTCGTTGTATTGTCGCGGTATCATCCCGATGTCAAAGATCGAGAAGCTCAGCGCAGGGACGCCCGCCGTTCCAACACCATGACCGACACCGAGGAGAGCTGAATCCTGTCTGCGCACCGACCCACTCCAGCCCGCCGCATCCTCATCCCGGCAGAGACGTACGCGCCCGAGGTCAATGGTGCCGCGAAGTTCGCAGAACGTCTGGCCGCCGGACTCGCCGCGCGCGGCAATGATGTGCACGTCGCGTGTCCCTCTGCCACGGGCAAGCCCTCGGTCAGCGTCGAAGACGGAGTCACCGTCCACCGCCTGACCGCCCACCGTTGGCCGCTGCATCCGACCTGGATGATCTGCATGCCGTGGGAGACGAAACCCGAGATCTCCCGGCTGCTCGACAGCCTCCAACCCGATGTCGTCCATACTCAGGCCCATTTCGTCATCGGCCGCTATGCGTTCTCCGAATCGATCCGACGAGGCCTCCCGGTCGTCGCGACGAACCATTTCATGCCCGACAATGTGCGCCCGTACATCAAGGCTCCGAAAGCCGTCCTCGACGGCGGTACCGCGATCGCGTGGTGGGATCTGCGCCGGAAGTTCCAGTCCGCCGACTTCATCACCGTCCCGACGCAGCTGGCTGCAGATCTGCTCACCGAGAACGGGTTCACCTCCCCGATCCGGGCGGTGTCCTGCGGAATCGACCTCGAACGCTTCGCCCATCTGCGCGAACTCGAACCGCAGGCGCCCCGTTCCACTCCCCCACGGGTGCTCTTCGTCGGTCGCCTCTCCTCCGAGAAACATGCCGCAGATATCGTCGAAGCAGTCGCCAAGACCGACCCCGAAATCGGCCTCGAGGCCGACATCGTCGGCGGCGGTGACCAGGAAGAGCCCCTGAAGCAGCTGGCAGCCGAGCACGGGATCGCCGACCGGGTCCATGTCCTCGGCAAGATCAGCGACAAGGCTCTGATGGACGCCTACCAGCGCTGCACCTTCTTCTGCATGCCCTCGACAGCGGAGCTGCAGTCGATCGCCACTCTCGAGGCGCTCGCCTCACGCAAACCCGTGGTGTTGGCCGACGCCGTGGCCCTGCCTCATCTCGTCCGTGACGGGGTCAACGGCTACCTGTTCCCGCCGCACGACATCAACGCACTGGCCGATCGTTTCACCCGCATCTGCCGAATGGGCGACGCCGAACTCGATGCGTTCTCCAAGGCGTCGCTCGATGTCGTGGCCAAACACGATATCGAATACACCTTGGACACGTTCGAGGCGATCTACGACGGCGTCATCTCCGCGGCTGCGAACTCCTCCGCAGCCTGAGACCCACGACTTCAGGAGTCGGCCGGCGGGATGAAGACCGTCGGCGAGGTCGGCATCTCAGCGAAGTCGACGCCGGAGATCATATCGTCGATGTCCTTCCACCGCGGCCCCGTCATCGTCGGCGCCAAGGACTTCTGCATCCAGGCGAACACATCGGCAGCGGTCCAGCCGAGGCTGCGCAGCTGCTGATAGGTGACTGCACCGTCGCGTTTGGCCAGACGCTGACCGTTGTCGTTGAGCACCAGAGGCACATGCACCCAGTTCGGTTCGGTGATCCCGAGGAGTCGTGCGAGGTAGGCCTGCCGAGGTGCCGAGGAGGCGAGATCGTCACCGCGCACCACCTCGTCGACTCCGCTCGCTCCGTCATCGACGACCACGGTGAGGTTGTAGGCGAAGACTCCGTCGCCGCGTCGCAGCACGAGGTCGTCGACCGGGGCTACCACCCGGCCCAGCAGCGCATCATCGATGTGATGTGCACGGTTGTCGGCTCGCAGCCGCAGGGCCGGCTGCCGCCCGTTGTGTGCGAGTCTCTCCCGCTGCTGCCGCCGCTCGTCCTCGCCGAGGCGGCGGCACGTTCCGGGATAGGCCCCTGGTGGGCCGTGCGGTGCGCTCGGTGCTTGAGCGATGTCCTTGCGCGAGCAGTAGCATTCGAACACCAGCCCGGCGGCATCCAACTCCGCGATGGCTGCGGCATAGACATCATGACGCTGTGATTGGATGAGCGGCTCTTCGTCCGGGGTGACGCCGAGTTCGGCGAAGACGTCGAGCTGCGATTGTGCTGAGCCGGCTCTGACCCTGTCAAGGTCCTCGATGCGCCACAGGAAGCGGCGTCCCGTCTGCCTGGCACGGACATAGGCCAACAGCCCTGAGCGGAGGTTTCCGATATGCAGGTCGCCGCTCGGGCTCGGTGCGAAACGGCCTGCACCGGATGCTGGTTCGGGCCCTGTCACTGTGGGGCCGCGAGGTCACCGTACTGCGGGAACCGCTCGAGGTAGTCCTGGACATAGGAGCAGGTCGGCACGATTCGGCCGCCGCCGCTTCTGATCATGTCGAGGACTCGGGTGACCAGGGTCCGGGCGAAGCCGCGGCGGGAGAAGTCCTCGGAGATGATCGTGTGCTGAAGTTCCACGGTGTCCTCGTCGATCCTCTGATAGGCGAGGAAGCCGATGAACTCTGCCGGGGTGTCATCGGTGAAGAGCTCGAACCTTTCACGATCGATGTTCTTGACGACCTTGACCGGTGTGGGGCTGATTTCGGGCTGCGGCATTCTGCGACTCCTTCGTAGCCGACTCTCACTGTGAACGATACAGGGTGCCGGCAGGGCGGCGCCGCGGCCGCCGCCCTGCCGGCGTTGCCTGCTCTCAGTCGACGATCTGCGTAGTCAGTCCCTCCGCCTCGGTGTTCGCTGTGGTCTTGCGCTGCAGGCGGGCCTCGAGCCAGCGAGCGAACCCGGCGACGATCATATTGATGATGATGAACAGGACCGCTCCGACGATGAATGTCGGCAGCAGGTTGTTGTACTCACGGCCGATGAGGTTCACCTGGTAGAGCAGGTCCTGATAGGTGACGATGAAGCCCAGTGCCGAGTCCTTGAGGAGGACGACGATCTGGGCGATGATCGTCGGCATCATCGCGCGCAGGGCCTGCGGCATGAGCACGAGGCTCATCACCTGCCCGGGACGCAGTCCGATGGCCATCGCCGCTTCCCGCTGCCCGGTCGACACCGCGAGGATCCCGGCGCGGATGATCTCGGCCAACACCATGCCGTTGTAGAGGGTGAGGCCGAAGACGACGGACCAGAAGGGTCCGATCTCGTTGCCGAACATGAGGAACATCGCGAAGATCAGCAGCAGCACGGGCACGCCGCGGAAGAACTCGAGGACGATGGTGCCCGGAACTCTGATGACCCTTTTGCTTGAGAGCCGCAGCAGGGCGAACACGACGCCGACGACCATCGCCAGTGCCGAGGCGACGACGGCGACCTTGAGAGTCGCGAGCATGCCTTGGAGCAGCACCGTCTGGATCTGTGCGAAGGTGAACGGATACCACTTCTCGGGCTTGAGCTGGCCCGCGTCAGCGAACTTCCAGATGACGAACGCCACGAGCGCCAACAGGACGATCGCGGAGATGCCGGAGAGGATGATGTTGTTGCGTCGGGACTTCGGGCCCGGCTCGTCGAACAGCACTTGGGTGGGGGCGCTCATCGCAGGATCACCAGCTTCCTCTCCAGGTAGTCGAAGACACGGCCGAGCAGCAGAGCCAGGATCAGATAGGCCACCGCGGTGCCGAAGAGCAGCGGAATGACGAGGTCACCGCGGACTTCGATGGCATTGCGCATCGCCGAGATCAGCTCCCGGTTGTTGAACGCCGAGGCGATCGACGTGTTCTTGAGCATCGCGATGATGACGCTGCCCAAGGGCGGGATGACCGTGCGGAACGCCTGCGGCAGAACCACTTCGTTCAACGTCTGACCGAAGCTCAGGCCCACGGCTCGGGCGGCTTCGGCCTGCCCGACGGGGATCGTGGCGATACCTGATTTCAGGGTCTCTGCGACGAAGCAGGCGGTGTAGGCGATGAGAGCGATCGTGGCGTAGACGAAGGAGTTGAACGAACTCGTCGAACCGAACCGGATGTCGAGGAACGGCAGTCCGAACGCGCAGAAGAACATCACCAGGGTCAGCGGAGTGTTCCGGACGACGTTGATGTACGTCGATGCGGCGATCCGGAGCACCGGGGTCGGTGAGACCCGCATGGCCGCCAGCACTGTGCCCAGGACCAGAGAACCGACCAGGGCGACGGTGAAGAGTTTGATCGTTCCCCACGTACCGGAGAGGAACATCTGGAGCAGCTCCAGGAAATCCATAGCAGATTCCTTAATCGATGCGAGGACACCGGCTTCGGTGCCCTCGCATCATGTCAATCTGTGGACTGGGTCAGTAACGGTCGATCTCGGGCATATCGACCCCATCGGTGGAACCGAGGGTGTATTCGAATGCCTTCTTCCAATCGCCGTCGTCCATGCCCTTCTCCAGAGCATCGTTGACCGCGTCCCGCAGCGCCTTGTCGTCCTTGGGCAGACCGACGCCGTAGGGCTCCTCGGTGAAGGGCTTGCCGACGACCTTGAACTCACCTTCGAACTGCTGGGCGTAGCCGCGCAGAATCGCGTCGTCGGTGGTCACCGCGTCAACGGATCCCGACTGGAGATCGGTGACACACTTCGAGTAGGCATCGTAGGTGACGAGTTCGGCCTTCTTGTACTTCTCCTTGATGTTCTGCGCAGGCGTCGAACCGTCGACGGAGCAGACCTTCTTGCCGTCGAGGTCCTCGGGTCCGGCGATGTCGGAATCAGCGGCGACGAGCAGGTCCTGGCCCGCCACATAGTAGGGTCCGGCGAAGTCGACGACCTTCTTGCGTTCGTCATTGATCGTGTAGGTCGCGACGATCATGTCGACATTGCCCTGCTGCAGGAACGGCTCACGGTTGGCCGAGACGGTCTCCCTGTATTTGATCTCGTCGGGTGAGAAGCCGAGCTGTGCGGCGACCATCTTCGCGATCTCGATGTCGAAGCCCTCGGGCTCCTTCGAACCGGCCGAGACGTTGCCGAGGCCCGGCTGGTCGTACTTGACGCCGATGGTGATCTCGCCGGAGTCCTTCGCCGCCTTCCACGTCTTCGAATCCGCAACATCCGCGCTGTCGTTGACTTCGTATTCCGGTGCTTCGGCCTTGGCACCATCGCCGTCGGCCGGAGCATCCGGTGTTCCGCCCTGGCCGCAGCCGCTGAGCGCCAACATTCCGACGGCCACCGAGGCGACCGCCAATCTGAGCTTCTTCATTGTCTCTCCTTGTCAGTGAGGTGAATCGGTGTGAAAGGGGTGGGTTCAGTTCGTCAGGATCTTCGACAGGAAATCCTTGGCCCGGCTGCTCTGCGGGTGGGTGAAGAACTCCTCGGGTTCGGCGACCTCGACGATCTCCCCTTCGGCCATGAACACGACGCGGTGTGCGGCTTTGCGGGCGAATCCCATCTCGTGGGTGACCACGACCATGGTCATGCCCTCCTTCGCGAGACCTTCCATGACGTCGAGGACTTCATTGATCATCTCCGGATCCAGTGCCGAGGTGGGCTCGTCGAAGAGCATCACCTTCGGTTTCATCGCCAGCGACCGGGCGATCGCGACACGCTGCTGCTGTCCACCGGAGAGCTGTGCAGGGTATTTGTCGGCCTGATGGGCGACGCCGACGCGTTCGAGCAGGGCCATCGCCTGTTTGTCCGCTTCGGACTTCGACAGCTTCCTGACCTTGATCGGTCCGAGGGTGACGTTCTCGAGGATCGTCTTGTGGGCGAAGAGGTTGAACGATTGGAAGACCATGCCGACGTCCGAGCGCAGCTCAGCCAGCGCCGCGCCCTCGGCCGGCAGCTCCTTGCCGTCGATCGTGATGCTGCCTGAGGTGATCGTCTCGAGACGATTGATCGTCCGGCACAGGGTCGATTTGCCCGAGCCCGAGGGCCCGATGACGACGACGACCTCGCGTTCGGCGATGTCGAGGTTGACATTCTTCAGGGCGTGGAAGTCACCGTAGTGCTTTTCGACGTTCGTCATCGACACCAGTGGCTGTGATTCAACTCTCATGGAATTTGATCCTAGTGAATGCGGGCACACAAACGAAACTCATGCCCGGTCCGGGTTGAACTGCAACCGACTTGTGATCTCCAGTGCGATCCGGCTGCAGCTCATACCGGATCCCATTCGGTACTCAGACGGCGGCGTGCGCGATCTTCTCGCCCTCTTCCCGGAGGTCGACCTTGCGGATCTTTCCGGACACGGTCATCGGGAAGGAATCGCGGACCTCGACATAGCGGGGAATCTTGAAGTGGGCGAGCTTGCCGGAGCAGAATTCGCGGACTTCGTCGGCACTCAGCGAGTCGAAGCCGTCCTTGAGGATCACCCAGGCCATGAGCTCCTCGCCGTATTTCTCATCGGAGACACCGACGACCTGGACGTCGCGGATGGCCGGGTGGTGGTAGAGGAATTCCTCGACCTCTCGCGGGTAGACGTTCTCGCCGCCGCGGATGACCATGTCCTTGATCCGGCCGGAGATGTCGACATAGCCGTCGTCGTCCATGATGGCCAGATCACCGGTGTGGATCCACCGAGCCGCGTCGATCGTCTCCGCTGTCTTGTCCGGCTGCTCCCAGTATCCGAGCATGACCGCGTAGCCGCGGGTGCAGAACTCGCCCTTCTGCCCCCGCGGGACAGCCTGTCCCGTGACGGGGTCCGCGATCTTGATCTCAAGGTGGGGCATCACGCGGCCCACCGTCTGCGTGCGCTTCTCCAGAGAGTCATCGACTCGGGTCATCATCGACACCGGCGCCGTTTCGGTCATGCCGTAGCAGATGGCGACCTCCGACATGTTCATGTCATCGATGACTCGGCGCATCGTGTTCACCGGGCAGGGCGATCCTGCCATGACCCCGGTGCGCAGGCTCGAGAAGTCGAATTCGGAGAACCGCGGGTGTTCGAGTTCGGCGATGAACATCGTCGGCACTCCGTACAGCGAGGTGGCCTTCTCCTCGGTCACGGCGGACATCGTCGCCAAGGGGTCGAATCCGGGAGACGGCAGCACCACGGCCGATCCATGGCTGAGTGCGGCGAGGTTGCCGATGACCATGCCGAAGCAGTGGTAGTAGGGAACGGGAACGACGACGGTGTCGGCAGACGTGTAGGAGAGCATTTCGCCGATGAAGTACCCGTTGTTGAGGATGTTGTGGTGGCTGAGCGTCACGCCCTTCGGGAAGCCCGTGGTGCCGGAGGTGTATTGGATGTTGATCGGCTCGTCTGCCGAAAGGTCGTCGAGCACCTGCCGCAGTCGCACTCCGTACTTCGCATCCGCATCCTCCAGCAGCTGCCGCCCCTGCCCGATGAGGTGGGCAAAGGATTCGCGTTCGTCGATCTTCGCAGCCCCGATGAGGTCGTCGGGCACGGAGTCGAGGAACACGAGGTCGAGGGCGGGGACCTTCGCAGCGACCTCGGTGGCGATGGCGTGGAAATCCGAATGCGGAGGCGCTAAGACCTGCGAGATGAGCAGCGTCATCCCGGACTGTTCGACGACGTATTCGAGTTCATGGCTGCGGTAGGCGGGATTGACGTTGACGAGGATCGCGCCCATCTTCGCGGTGGCGTACTGGACGAGGGCCCATTCCGCGACGTTCTGCGCCCAGATTCCGACTCGATCGCCCTTCTTCACTCCGCGCCGGATCAGACCGATGGCCAGCGCATCGGTGTCGGCATCGAACTCGGCGTACGTCCACCGTCGGCTCGAGTACCGGTCGACGAGAGCCAGGGCATCGGGGTTCGCCTCTGCGATGCGCTTGAAGTGCTCTCCGATGGTGATCCCGAGCAGGGGTTCTGTCGATGTACCCGAAGAATAGGACAGTTCGGCCACGGCGTTGTGCTCCTTGAAATGTCAGTGACTCAATGTGACTGACTGCACACTATTCCGTCACGGTCCATTATGCAAAAGCTGCGCAGGAAGCTCTGCCCCGCGCCCGCTTCCCCGGGATCGACCCGCCCCACCTGGGAGGACAATGCCACAGCCCCATTCTCAATGAGGACGAGCTCGTCGGCCAATGACACGACGTCGTCGATGTCATGGGTGATGAGCAGGGCGCTGCGACCGGCGAGGAGCTCCGCGACCACCTGTCGGGTCTCGACGCGGACGTCCACGTCGAGTGCGGCCAGGGGCTCATCGAGCAGGAGCAGCTTCGGATCGACGAGGAGGGCACGGGCCAAGGCGATGCGCGCCGCCTGTCCCCCGGAGACGGCTTCGGGCCGTCGCTTCGCGCAATGACCGACGCCGAGGCGGTCGAGCATGGACTGCGCGCGTCGTCGAGCGGGACGGTGGGCCATGCCATGGGCGCGCAGTCCGAACGACACGTTGTCGATGACGTTCAGATGAGGGAACAGCAGCGGGTTCTGCGCGAGGTGGACGATGCCGCGCGCGTGGACGGGCGGCCAGTGTCCGGTGTCGAGGTCGAAGATCGTGTCGTCGCCGATGCGCAGGCTGCCGGAATCGGGCCGCATCGCACCGGTCAGTGTCTGGAACAGGCTTGATTTTCCGGCGCCGTTGCGCCCGATGATGGCAGTGGTTGCGCCGGAGGGAACGGCGAAGTCGAGAGCGATTCCGCGCTCAGCCAGACGAATCGATCCGCTCAGGCCACCGCCCTCCCCCGGTTCTGCCGGGGCCCGATCGCCGAGAGCTCGGTCGTGAGCTGTTGCCGGGGGCTCCGCCTCGATGCGGGTGTGTTTGAGTGCTTCCCTCGCGGCGCGGTCGTCGACCGGGCCGCTGGCGCCCGCCTCGGCGGCGGGGACGTCCTCGGAGAGAATTGATGGACCGGGCCGACGTCCGAGAGTGAGGCGGGGTGCGTGCGGCGACCGATAGGCGAGGACGATGATGATCACGGCGATGACGACGAGCAGCAGGGACAGACCGATCGCCGCCTGTGGGTCGGACTCGCGGACGAGGTAGATCTGCAGCGGCATCGTGCGGGTCACTCCGGACAGGGACCCGGCGAAGGTCAGGGTCGCACCGAATTCGCCGAGCGAGCGAGCGAAGCAGAGGACGGCTCCGGTCGTGATCCCATGCCGCAGCAGCGGCAGCGTCACCGTGAAGAACACGCGGTTCGGTCTCGCGCCGAGTTCGGCGGCGGTGAGTTCGAACCGGCGTCCCAGGGCCGTGGCGGCGGTCTCGACCGACATCACCATGAACGGCAGCGAGACGAAGATCTGCGCCATGATCACCGCCGAGGTGGTGTAGGCCAGGCTGAGGCCGAGTGCCTCCAGGCTCTCGCCCAGCGCTGCCGAACGCCCCCAGGTGTAGAGCAGCGCGAGGCCGCTGACCACCGGCGGAAGCACGAGCGGCAGGAGGATGAGGGTGCGCACGATTCGCTGCCCGGTGAATTGCCTGGTCGCGAGCAGGTAGCCCAGCGGGAACCCGAGGAGGACGCTGACGAGCGCCGAGATCACCGATGTCAGCAGAGACAGCCGCATCGCCAGGAGGGATTCCTTCGCGAGGACGACGTCGAGGAGCCCCTGCGGTTCGACGCGGGTGATCATCCCGATGATCGGCACGAGGAGGAAGACGATCCCAACTGCTGCGGGAATCCACAGCCACCCGGGAATCGTCGTATGCCCTCCCCCGGAATGCTTGGCAGCCATATCAGGCAGCGGCGAATCCGGCGTCGCGCAGCAGCTTCTGGGCGCTGTCGGAGCCGAGGAACTTCACGAACGAGTCGGCCTGCTCTTGATGCTCGCTGGCTCTGACGGTGGCGGCCGGGTACTTGTTGATGACCTTGTCCGCGCCGTCGAGGTCGACCTGCTCGACCTGGCCGTCGGCACGGGCGATATCGGTGACGTAGACGATTCCGGCGTCGGCCTGACCGGCGCTGACCTTGCCGAGGACATCGGTCACGGAATTCTCTTCGCTGACCGGGTCGAGTGCGACCTCGTTGAGCTCTGCCCACTTCTGGGTGGCGGCACCACAGGGAACCTGGGGCGCGCAGACGACGAGGTCGAGCCCGGGGAAGTCCGTCGAGCCCTCGACCGACTTCGGGTTGCCCTCGGCCACGGCCAGGGTCAGCGTGTTCGAGGCGAACATCGAAGGGTCTCCGGCAAGCAAGTCGTCGCCCTCCAACGTGTCCATGGTCTTCTCGTCGGCGGTGGCGATGACGTCGGCGGGGGCGCCCTCGGTGATCTGGGAGACGAGGTCCGAGGAGCCTCCGAAGGAGAACTTCACTTCCGGCCCGGCCGGGTCAGAGTTCTGGAACTCATCGGCGATGTCTTCGAACACCTCGGTCAGTGACGCTGCTGCGAAGACGGTGATCTCGCTCGGGGTGCCCGATGCGGACTGCGGATCGGAACCGGAGGAGCAGGCGGAAAGGGTCAGGGCAGCGACGATGCCGAACCCGAGCAGGGTTTTCTTCATACTCCCATTGAAACCGCATCTGCGGCATTATGTCGATCCGAGAGGCGAGATTGAGACATATTTTTCGATTCTTTTCCCGAAATGCGGCTTCAGTCGTGGTCTCGGGGCGATGTTGATCAGCTGTCGGGCACCGTGTCGATGGAGACCATCGTCGCCTTCACCGAGGCGGTCGCAAGGCTGCCCGGTTCGAGTTCGAGCTGGCGGCAGGCCTCCGCCGACATCAGGGACACCACTCGGAAGGGCCCGCACTGCAGGCTCACCTGAGCCATGACGCCGTCGATGACGACATGGGTGACGAGTCCGGCGAACCGGTTCCGTGACGAGCTCACGACTCCGCTGGGGTCGGGCAGGGCAGCTGCGGACGATTGTGCCAGCGCCGCGAGTTCGCTGCCTGAGACCACGGCACGATTGGAGGCGTCCTTGAGCTGAGTGAGACGGCCGTCGGCGACCCACCGGCGGACCGTGTCGTCGCTGACACCGAGGAATCGTGCGGCATCGCTGATGCGCAGCTGCGTCATTCGAGGGCCCCGACCCACTCGTCGCTGCCGTCGGCGAAGTGCTGGTGCTTCCAGATCGCCACCCGCGCCTTGACCTCGTCGATGAGTTCGGAGCAGGCGAGGAATGAGTCCTTGCGGTGGGCGGAGGCGACGACGGCGGCCAGCGCCACATCTCCGATGGTGAGGTCGCCGACGCGGTGGATCACGGAGAGGCGGACCTGCGGGTGGCGGGCGGCGATGTCGGCGGCCACCTCGGCGATCTGTTCCGCCGCGACGGGGTGGGCCTCATAGTGCAGGGACGCCACGCCGCGTCCCCCGTCGTGGTCGCGGATGACTCCGGAGAAGCTCACGACGGCTCCGCAGGTGTCAGTGAGGACTTCGGGTTCGAGCGCGGCGGTGGAGATCTCGGTCTCGACGACCCCGGTGGTGATGACCGTGCCGGGGGCGCTCATGTCTGCCTCGTCCAATCTCCGCTCCTTCCGCCTGACTTCGCGATGACCCTGATCTCGCCGATCACGGCCTGATTGTCCACGGCCTTGATCATGTCGAAGATCGTCAGTGCCGCAGTGGTCACGGCGGTCAGGGCCTCCATCTCGACCCCGGTCTTCGACACGGTCTTCACTGCGGCGGTGATGGTCACCGACTCGGCACCGAGTTCGAATTCGACATCGATTCCCGTCAGCGGCAGCGGATGGCACAAGGGGATGAGGTCGCTGGTGCGTTTGGCCCCCATCACAGCGGCGATGCGCGCCACGGGCAGGGCATCGCCCTTGGGCAGCCCCGCCTCGGCGATGAGGTCGATGACGTCGCTGCGGGTGGTGATGATCCCGGCCGCAACGGCGCGTCGTTTGGTCACGTCTTTGTCACCGACGTCGACCATCTGGGCGGTTCCGGACTCGTCGACGTGCGAGAGCTTCATGCGATCTTCCACGTCATCAGCCTATCGTCCACGGCTGAGAACGGATTGTCAGCTCCGGGCTCGTCGGGTGAGACGAAGACGAGATGGGTCGCCTCGGCATAGCTGTGGAGTAGGTGGGAGCGCGAGTCTCCGACGAATTCGAGGCCGGCCTCGGTCAGCCGGGCGCGACGGATCTGGAGCTTGCCGACCGGTGGCCGTTCGTCGAATCCGTGTGCCAGACGGTGGTGGGCGACCTCGCGGGGTGCCTCGTCGCCGGCAAGGCCGAGCAGGGCGGGACGGATGAACATCTCGAAGCTGATGAGGGTGCTCACCGGGTTGCCCGGCAGCGCCACCCACGCGTGGTCGGCCAGCCGCCCGCATCCCTGCGGACCGCCGGGCTGCATGGCGATGGGTTCGAACACGACGTCGGAGTCCGGGTCGAGTTCGGCGGCGAGTTTGACCACCTCATGGGCACCCTTCGAGATCCCGCCGGTGGAGATGACGAGGTCGGCCTCACTTCCCCGCACCCGGTCGAGGAGCAGCTGCGGATCATCGGGGACGAAGGCGACCTCTGTCTCCACCCCGAGCCGGCGCAGTCCGGCTGAGAGCGTCACGGAGTTCGCGTCGTTGATCCCGGCTGCCGCTTCGGCGGCGATCTCGTCGCCCGTGCTCACGACGAGCACCCTCGGCAGGGAGAGGACAGGCAGAGCGCCCACTCCGCAGGCGGCGGCCACGCCGAGGTGGGCGGGGCTGAGCATGGTGCCCGCGGTGAGCACGATCTGTCCGGTGCGGACGTCGCTGCCGCGGGTGCGCACGAACGCCCCGGGTCCAGGTGGGCCCGCCGGGGTCCCGGGCACCGGTGTCTCGGCCGGGCGGTCGATCGTGATGGCTGCGGCGCCGAAGGTTCCTGGTGCGGTGTCTTCGATCCTGATCACCGTATCGGTGCCTTCGGGAAGTGGGGCTCCGGTCATGATCTCGACGGCGGTGCCGGGTTCGACCTTGTCGCCGCGTGCTCCGGCGGCGACCCGACCGCGTACGGGGATCGGTCCGAGTCGAGTGGACCCGGCGGAGGACCTGTCGGCGGTGGCGGTGCCTGCGCCGGCCGCCATGGAGGCGGACGCAGCCGTGGACGCCGCTGCCAGTGTCTCGGCGGCCACGGCGTATCCGTCCATGCTCGAGTTGTCGAAGCCGGGGACGTCGATCGGTGAGGCCACATCGGCGGCAAGCCGGCGCGGGGCGTCGAGAAGTTCGCTCAGCGGCAGCGTCTGCGTTTCGGTCAGTGGAGCGATCGTCTCGAATACCCGTACACGATGCATCTTCGCAGTAGTCATGGGACGATGATAACGACACGCTTTCAAGGAGGATGACGAAATGGAGAAGATCGGCCTGCCGATGCCGGTGCTGAGAACTCCGACTGTCGATCCCGGCGAGGAGTTCACCGGACACAGCGAGGATTCGCTGCTCGACACCTATGGTCGTCGAGCCAGGGACCTGCGCATCTCACTCACAGACTTCTGCAATCTGCGCTGCACGTACTGCATGCCCGCCGAAGGTGTGGAGTTCATGTCTCGTGATGCCGCAATGTCGCGCGACGAGATCATCCGGTTCGTCCGCATCGGGGTTGAGAAGTTCGGCGTCGACCAAGTCCGGTTCACCGGCGGCGAGCCCCTGACGCGCAAGGACATCAACGAGATCATCGCTGGGGTCGCGGCACTGGAGCCGCGACCGAACATCGCATTGACGACGAACGCAATCGGACTCGACAAGAGGGCAGCCGGGCTCAAAGCCGCCGGTCTCGATCGGATCAACGTCTCGCTGGACACCATCGACCCCGACACCTTCGAGACCATGGCCAGACGTCCCTTCCTCCATCGTGTGCTCGAGGGCATCGACGGGGCGAAGGCCGCCGGCCTCGACCCGGTGAAGATCAACGCGGTCCTCCTGCCCGGAATCAACGATGCGCAGGCGCCCGATCTGCTCCAGTGGTGCCTCGACGAGGGCCTGAGTCTGCGGTTCATCGAACAGATGCCCTTGGACGCCGGCCATTCCTGGGATCGCGGAGCGATGATCACCGCCGCCGATATCTTCGCCCTGCTCGAGCCCCGGTTCGTGCTCACCCCCGATTCGGCTCCGCGAAACGGTGCCCCGGCCGAGAAGTTCCTCGTCGCCGACCGGAAGGATCCGGACACCGTGCTCGGAACCGTCGGCGTCATCGCTTCGGTGACCCGTCCGTTCTGTGCCGACTGCACGCGCACCCGCCTGACCGCGGAAGGGCGTGTGCGCACCTGCCTGTTCTCCCGCACCGAGGTCGATCTTCTCACTGCGATGCGCAACGGCGCCGATGATGAGTCGATCGCGAATCTGTGGAAGGGCGCTCATTGGAAGAAGCTCGCCGGCCACGGCATGGACACCGATGAGTTCGAACAGCCCCAACGCCCCATGAGCGCTATCGGAGGATAAGTGCCCACCATCACCGTTCGGTTCTTCGCCGCCGCCCGTGAAGCCTTCGGAGCTCGCGAGTCCCGCCTCAGTGCCGGTTCCGTCGACGAACTCGTCTCCGCCCTCGCCGAGGCGGCCGATCCCGAAGCGGCGACCGTGCTGTCGCGCTCGTCCTTCCTCGTCAACTCCGTGGCCGCGACCGATCGGTCTGCGCCTCTGTCCGACGGGGACACCGTCGACGTCCTCCCGCCGTTCGCCGGAGGCTGAGGCGGGCGGGTTCCGTCGTCAGTCCTGCTGAGCTGCGGGCTGTGACAGGTAGGCGAGATAACCGCCGTTGACCGACGTCACGGGCAGTCCAAGTGCCCGCAGCTGGGCGACGGCTTTTGCCGATCGCATCCCCGACCGGCAGTACAGGGCGACGCCTGTCTGTCGTGCGTGTTGCCGTCCGGACTGAGGCGATTGCTTCGCATTGGACGATTCCTCGGTCTTTGATCCGGTGGGCAGTCGGCTCGGGTCGGCGATGAGTTCGTTCATCGGAATGTGGATCGCGCCGGGCACCATTCCGCCGGTGACCTCGTCATCGTCACGGATGTCGACGAGGGTCGTGCCCGGGGCCAGTTCGGACCAGCCGAGCGCGGCCGCTCCCATGTCGGCGGTGTGCTGCGCGTAGTCGCCGCGATGGGAGTCAAGGTCCGTGATCGGCTGCCTGCCGGGGAGCCTGGAGACGGGGACGGTCTCCCACCCTGCGTCAAGGCTGCTGTGGACGGCCACCGCGTTGACCAGCGGAGTGCCGATCCCGGTGAGAATCTTGATCGTCTCCATCGCCATGGCAGAACCGATGCTCCCGCACAACGGCCCGAGGACACCGGCCACGGAGCAGTCGGGCACACTGCCGGGTGCCGGCACCTCCGGGTAGAGGTCGCGCAGAGTAGCGCCCCGGCGGGCGTCGAAGACGGCGACCTGACCGTCGAAACCGAGGATGGTCCCCCACACGAGCGGAATGCCGAGGATCTCGCAGGCGTCGTTGGCCAGGTATCGGGTGGCGAAGTTGTCGCTGCCGTCGATGACGACATCGACACCGGTCAGCAGGTCAAGGGCATTGTCCGGGGTGAGAAGGACCGCGTGGGTGCGGAGGTCGATCGACGAGTTGATTCCTGCCATCCGTTCACGTGCGGACTCGGTCTTGCGGGTGCCGATGGCCGCCTCGGTGTGGATGATCTGCCGATGGAGGTTGCTCAGTTCGACGATATCGGGGTCGATGACGGTGATCGTGCCGATGCCCACGGCGGCGAGGTAGCTGAGCACGGGGGCGCCGAGGCCGCCGGCGCCGATGACGAGGACATGCGAGTCGAGCAGGGCCTTCTGCGCGGCTTCTCCGAACCCGGATAGGCGGATCTGCCGGGCATAGCGTGCCCGAGCGGCGGGATCGAGACGAGGTTGTGACATGTCTTCCATCCTAATTCCCCGAGGCCCGGCGGTCCTGAGTCGGCCGACCGACCCCGTCTTCGGCGTTCACCAATGACCTGGTTTCAGCACTCGAGATAGTCGACGACCGCCCCCGGGAGCAGTCGTCCGGTGCCGCGGGGAATGCGAATGATCACTTCTGCCGCGGCGAAGTTCGGCAGTCGGGCTCCGTCCACGGCGCGGATCTCACCGGTGTCCGTGAAGGCACCGGGACGAACCATGACCGCATGCGGATGCTGGCCGAGTTCGGGTCCGGCGTAGAGGCCCTTCTTCCACCTCGCGCGCAGCGGCCGACCTTCCAACAGCGATCGGGCGAAGAGGTGGAAGGCGACGAACGCTCCCTGCGGAGTCCCCGGGAAGTGAAGCAGCGGCAGACGGCCGAGACGACCGTGTCCCTGCGGTGAGCCCGGTCGCATGCCCAGACGCAGAAAGGTCGAATGCTCACCTTCCAGTGTCTGCCGCACGACCTCGAAGGCTCCGGCGCTGATCCCACCCGTGGTGATGACGAGATCTGCCAGAGGTGGCAGTTCGTCGAAGACGGCCCGCAGTGCATTCGGGTCATCGCTGCATGTCGCTTCGATGGCTTCGGCTCCGGCCGAGCGGATCGCGGAGGCTAGCATCGGCAAATTCGAGTTGAGGATCAGGGCTCCGGCCGCCTCGGCGGCGGTGTCGCGCAGTTCGTCTCCGGTGACGATCACGCCGATGCGAGGCCGCCCGTCGACGTCGATCTCATCGATGCCGAGCATCGCGAGCGTGCCGACGCCGGCCGCGGTCAGACGGGGTCCGGCCGGGAGGATGACGTCACCGGCGGCGATATCCTCGCCCACCGCGCGGATGTTCCAGCCGTTCGCGACCTGCTGGGGCAGGGAGGAGATGCGGATCGTCTGCGGGGCCGCGCCGGTCTGGTCAGCATCGGTGAGTTCGACGGGAACGACGGCCTCGGCGCCGGTGGGGATCGGAGCTCCGGTCATCACACGCACCGCAGTGCCCGGGTGCAGCAGCGCGGCTTCGTGACCGGCGGGGGTGTCGCCGCTGACGCGGATGGCCGTGCCGCGCTGTGCCTCCTGCAGAGCCGGTCCGTCGAGGGCGAATCCGTCCATCGCCGAGGTGGCAAAGGCCGGCACCGCGCGCTCGGCGACGAGGTCGGCACGAAGGGTGCGGCCGATCGCCTCGTGCACGGCCACGGTCTCGGAGTGCACGCTGGGGGCGAGTTCGCCGATGAGTTCGGAGTAGTCCTCGGGGTCCAATGGTGTCCTTCCTTCGCTGACGATCCTACGCGGGGAGCTCACCGACTCGTCGACAGTGGTCGGATGAGATCGGGGCCGGCTCGTCTGCGGTTTCGTCTACAGTGTGGACCGTGGACACCGAGCATGCAGATTCCGTCGAGACCGCGCGCCGTGGCCTCCTCAGCTGGGAGGCGGCTGCGACCGCGCTTCTCGCGCTCGCCGCGGTCGTGCTCTTCGGGCTGGGCACCACCTTTCCGCAGGTCCGAGCCTTCGGTTATGTGCCGATGGTGGCGGGAGTCGTCATCACGTGGTCGGCGAACCGCCGCTTTGCCCGTGATCACAGCATCATCACCGCCTGTCTCGCGCTGATCTCCGCGATCTCCGTCGAGGCCGACATCTCGTGGACGAACATCGCGCGGATGGGTGTCGTCCTCTCCGCTGTCGTCGTCGGGCCGTGGCTCGTGACCCGGTATGTCTTCGATGATCGGACGATCCAGTTCCCCAGGCGTCGCGGCCGACCGTGGTCGCGGTTCGAGTGGGCGTGGCTGGCCTTCGTCGTCGTGGTGGCCTGGGCGGTGCTGCCGCAGTACTTCATGCGCACCGGCGTCTACCTCAACTGGCCGCCGCTTGATGGCTGGTCGGAGATTCTGCGGCTGTTCTTCGGTGTCAACGCCGTCGGCATCTGGGATGAGCTGTTCTTCATCTGCACGGTCTTCGCGCTGCTGCGCAAGCACTTCTCGTTCCGGACGGCGAACGTCTTCACCACGATCATCTTCGTCTCGTTTCTCTGGGAGCTCGGCTACCGGTCGATCGGACCGCTGCTCACGATCCCCTTCGCCCTCGTCCAGGCGTTCATCTTCACCCGCACGAAGTCCCTGCCCTACACCGTGACGGTGCATCTGCTCTTCGACGCTCTCGTCTTCCTCACGATCGTCCACGCCCACCATCCGCAGGCGCTGCCGATCTTCATCGGAGTGTGAGCCCCGGGGCCACGGCATCCATCACCGGTCGCGTGACAACCCCCTGCAGGACCACGCGGTTGTGCCGCAGCCGGTGACTGATGACCGCCGGGAACGCCGAAGGCTCCTCGAACCCAGCGGCGCGAGGAGCCTTCGAAGCGGACGACTGTCAGCGGATGCCGCGCAGCAGCTTGAGCATCGGCTTGGTCAGGGTCAGGGCCAGCAGACCGAGCACGATCGAAGTGCCGCCGATCGACAGCCAGTACGGGGCCTGGTTGTCAACCGAGAAGTATCCGCCGAGCACACCCGACAACGCCGTACCCACACCGGAGGAGAGGAAGAACACGGCGATCATCTGCGACTGGAACACCTTCGGCGCCACCTTCGTCGAGAACGACATGCCCACAGGCGAGATGAGCAGCTCACCGAAGACGAACACCGCCAGCGTCAGCGCAACCCACAGCAGAGGAGTCTCATTGGGTCCGGCCTCGGCGTAGGGCAGGAACATGAGGAAGCCGACTCCGATGAACACCAGCGAGAGTCCGGCCTTGACCGGGGTCGAGATCTGCTTCGGTCCGAGCTTCGTCCACATGATCGCGAACAGCGGGGCGAAGATGATGACGAAGAGTGCGGGAATCAGCTGGATCCAGTTGATCGGCATCTCCCAACCGAAGATCGACCGGTTGAGCTGGGTGTCCGAGTAGACGGTGAGCACACCGAAGATCTGCTGGTACATCGACCAGAAGATCACGCTGGTGAGGAAGAACGGGATGAATGCGATGACGCGGGACCGCTCATCAGGATTCGTCTGCGGCGAGGTGTACATGACGATGACGTAGCAGGCGGCCGCTCCCGCAGAGATGCCGGCGATCCACCAGTCGATGTTCTCGGCGTTGACCAGACCGGTCGTCCACAGCACGACTGCGACGATGACGACGGCCACGACGGCGCTGATGAAGAGGTAGAGCTTCGACTTCGGCAGCGGGTTGACCGCGACCCGGGACTCGGGAGGAAGATTCTTCCGACCGGTGAGGTAGATGATCAGACCCAGCGCCATGCCGACTGCGGCGGCACCGAATCCGTAGTGGAAGCCGATCTGCTTCTGCAGAATGCCCGTGAGCAGGGGTCCGAGCATCGCACCGATGTTCACGCCCATGTAGAAGATGGTGAACCCGGCGTCGCGTTTGGGGTCCTTCTCTTCGTAGAGCTCACCGACCAGCGCTGAGGCATTGGCCTTGAGTCCACCGGAGCCCAGGGCCACGAGGATGAGTCCCAGCGCGACTCCCCCGAACCCGGGAATGAGCGCCAGGCAGATGTGCCCGGTCATGATGATGATCGCGGAGTAGAAGAGGACCTTCTCGGCTCCGGCCAGACGATCGGCGATCCAGGCACCGAGGATCGTTGCGAGGAAGACCGCACCGCCGTAAGCGCCGACGATGCCGACCGCCGTGCCCTTGTCCAGGCCGAGTCCGCCCTCTGTGACAGTGAAGTAGAGGTAGATGGCGAGGATGCCGTTCATGCCGTAGTAGGAGAACCGTTCCCACAGTTCCAGGCTGAACAGCTGCATGAGCGGCAGGGGGTGTCCGAAGAAGCGGGTATCGCTGCGGACGACCTCGGTCGACGAGGTGGTTGAAGACATTGTGTGCTTTCCGTAGTGGTGTGAGACGCCACGTTCCGTGGTGCGTTTCACGGTGGACCAGCGGTCATATTACTCTCCGCCGAACCACCGGTCACACCTGGCAGACACTGGGACACGGCGTCCCAAAAAGCGGAAAGGACGAGTGACTCAGGTCTCGTTCTCACCGTCGAAGACGACCCTGCGTCCGGACCCAGAGCCCTTGCGCCGAGCCCTGAGGCGGATAGCGAGATTGAGTGTCCCGGCGAGGAGGACGATCGCCGAGGCGGCCACGGGCACAGCCATCGCCGTGGCGGTGCCCTGCTCCTCGGCGAGGATGCCGTTGATCGCCGAGGCGACCGACTGGCCGACGATGATCGCCGACCCGGCCATGGACATCACGGTGGCCGAGCGTCCCCGCGGTGCACGCTCGGCGGCGAGGCTGAACAGCGTGACGAGGCTCGGCCCGATCGCCGAGCCCATGAGCAGCAGCGCGAGGACGATGATCGGCATCGACTCGGTCGAGGCGAGCACGATCGAACCGGTGAGCAGGATCGGAGCGAAGCACAGCAGCCTGGCCCAGAGGGCGAATGAGGTCGGGAAGGCCGCCACCGAGATCGCGAGGATCGCCGAACCGATTCCCAGCACTCCGTAGACGAGCCCGGCTTCCTCCGGGCGTCCGATGTCGTTGGTCAGCGCTGTCAGCGCCGTGAGAGTCGACCCGAACACCATCCCGACACCGAAGACACCGAGCACGACGACGAAGACTCCCGCAGTGAACATGTCCTTCGCCGGCGCACGCTTCGCCGCCTCCGAGCTCATCGCAGACGACCGGGCCCGACCCGTCGGGTGCAGGGCGAAGGCGGAGACGAACAACAGCGTCATCACGATCGCCCCGATGATGGGAGCGACCGGATCGAACAGGGTGGCGAGGAGGCCGACGAGGAAGGGACCGAAGACGAAGATGATCTCGTCGGCAGCGGATTCGTACGCCATGGTGCCGTTGAGCACCTTCGGCCGGCGTGAGAGCGGCAGCGCTGTCATGATGATGTCGACGACGCGTGAGCGAGACATGGGCGCCACCTGCGGCGAGGTCGCGCCGATCGCGAAGGCCGCGATGAAGACGACGAAGTCGGGCAGGGGACTGAACACGACCCAGGCCATGAATGTCAGCGCGATGCAGTTGAGGAAGCCGACGATGAGCAGGACGTAGCGCTGTCCCCACCGGTCGGCCGCCGCACCGATGAAGGATCCGAACAGCGCGGTGCCCAGACCGACCATGGCCGAATTGATGCCGCCGAGGCTGAGCGATCCGCGGCCGGCGACGACGAGGGTAAGGACTCCGACGACGATCATCGCGAACGGCATCCGCGCGACGAAGGCGATCGGGAAATAGCTGCGCCCGACCACCGAGAACAGGGTCGGCGCGGACTGTTCGGGGGCAGGTGCCGGTGTATTGCTGTGAGTCATACCAATCCAGTTTCTCCTCTCGGCTGACCGAGAGGCCGTGCCGCCGTGGTGACCTGGATCAAATCACTCGGTAGATGCACTGAGGTCTGCGGACCAGAGGGCCCGGCCTTCAGGCTACTGGGTTTCGACTTCCGATTCGAGCAGATCGCAGATCTCAGCGTTTGAACTTCATCACCACGGCACAGACGTCTTTCCCATCCGCGACTCAGAAAGAACGCAGATCGGTCTGACAGGATGACGATTATGAATTTCTTCTCTCGCGTCATCGTCAACGCTTGCGCGATCTGGGTGGCGGCCTGGATTCTGCCGGGAGTGACGATCACAGGGAACCGCCTCGTCGAGGAGCAGACCGGGACGATCCCGGCCATGATCATCTCCTACCTCGTCATCGGACTCATCTTCGGACTGGCCAACGCCTTCATCAAACCGATCCTCAGCTTCGTCTCCGCCCCGATCACCTGTCTGACCCTCGGACTCTTCTCGATCGTGATCAATGCGATCATCCTGGCGCTGACGAGTTGGCTCTCCGGTTTCACACCCTTCGTGTTCACCATCGATTCGTTCTTCTTCTCCGCCATCTTCGCCGCGATCATCGTCTCGATCGTCTCGGCCCTCTTGGGCTGGTTGGTCCCGGACCGAAGCGCCGAACACGAACGGAGATGAGCAAAGTTCTCTACGCGATGTAGACTGGAGCCAAGCGTCAGCTTGACCACCAGAAACTTTGCCGGAGGAGACCATGTCCAATATTGCCGCCCCGAAGCGAACCCGCAACTCAGCATCGTTTGCCGATGTCATCGTCTTCGTCATCTCGTTCGCTGTCTTCCTGTTCGGCCTCTACCTCTTCGGTGCGGCCTTCTCTGCACCTGAGGGCACCGAATTCTGGGTCTTCTGGGGCGGCCTGCTGGCGTCCGGCTTCGCCTTCATCATTCCGATGGTCTACCACTGGGTGCGCGACCCACGCCCCTGATCTCCGACTGACACCCGAGAGGGGCCGTTGCGTACACACGCAGCGGCCCCTCTTCTGTGTTCCGGGCGGACTGAGGTCTCGCGAGCCGTCCGGTGCGTCCCCTCGCAGATGGTCGCGTGGCTCATGCGCGGCTGCGCACGAAGTCCGCAATCGCCGAGGCGGCCGCTTCCGAACGCTCATAGTGCACGAGGTGACCGACCCCGACCAGCTCGACGAAGGTCGAGTCCCGGAGGGCCGCGGCGAAGGATCGGGTGGCGTCGATGGGGACGATCGCGTCGCTGTCTCCGGCGATGACGAGTGTCGGCATCGTCAGCGCATCGGTCACCTCGGTGACGGTGTGGGACACCGAGGTGTCAAAGGCTTCCGCCAGTGAGGCGCGGTCGGAGAAGGCCGAGAAGTACTTCGCATGCTGATCATGGATATAGGAGCGCAGCCCTGGATCGTCCGTGGTGGCCATGACTTCGCTCATCACTCGTACGATGACCGGACTGGACAGCAGCGCCCGCCCGGCCCGCTGCGGCAGTTTCGCCCCGAGGTCGTAATAGGCCCTGGTCAGCGCGGTGGCGACCCGTGCCGATCCTTCGAGCGCCGGGGTTGTGATCGGGTTGATGAGGATGAGTTCCGGTGTCGCTTCAGGCTGCTGAGCGGCCAGGTGGCTGACGAGGATCGACCCGAAGGAGTGCCCGAGCACGATGGGCGCCCGTCCACCGGTGCGGACCACCTCGGCGACGAGTGCGGACAGGAAGTCGACGTACGACTGCAGCCCCAACCCGTTCTCCAGCGGCAGGGTCTCACCGAACCCCGGCAGGTCGGGGACGATGACCGGCCGGTCTCGGATCTCTCCGGCGATGAGATCCATGCCGTGATGGTCCCCGCGGAACCCGTGGATCATCAGCAGCGGTCGTTCCTGTTCGTCCCCGCCGTAGATCCACGCTGCCGTCTCGTGGCCGTCAGCGTTGAGGCTCAGACGCCGGGACTCGCGCAGTCTCAATGCGGTCGGACCGGGCTGACTGCTCCCCGTGGCACGACGACCACCGGGACCGGCAGGACTCGCAGCAGGCGTCGGGCGCGTGCACCGATCGCGACTCTGCCGCCGTGCCCGAGTCGGCTCGAACCGATGAACGCGAGCTCTCCGGGCAGCCATTCGATGCCTTCGGCGGCCTCCTCGATATCGGCACCGGCACGGGCCTTCACCGTCGCCCGACCCGCCTCGAACATCTCCGAGGCACGTTCGGCGAGGACCGCTCCCCCGTACTGTTCGGCGAATTCCGCCACCTCGGCGACTTCGTCGTCAACCAGCCCGTCGCCTGCGATGAGCGAGAGCAGGCGCAGGTCCACGTTGAGGCTGCTCGCCGATTGGACAGCGGCACCGATGAGGGACGAGGCGCCGGGGCGGGCACCGAAGAGCGCGGTGACCCGGGAGATCGGGCCGATATCGGACTTCTCCGGCGGGGCCAGGACGACCGGCACGGTCGAGGAATGCAGCAGCGCGGAGGCGACTGTGCCGATCCGCAGCTGTCGCATCAGGGTGGCCGCCCGGGCACCGATGACGATGCCCAGAGCTTCCTCGGCTTCAGCGACCTCCATGAGGCCCTTCGACTCATTGGAGGCGATGCGGATGACGCCCTTGGCTGAGACGTCGTCAGGGATGAGTGACATGGCTTCGTCGAGCCAGTCGTCGATCTGCTGTGCGACGATGCCGGCGCCGTCCTGCGGCACCGCACTGCCGGCCATGATCGTCGAGGACTCCGGTCGCACGATGGTGACGACCAGTTCGATGTCGATCGACCGGGCGATCGAGATGGCGAGAGCGATGGCATCTCGGCCCCGATCCGTTGCGATGTAGCCGACGACGAGCCGTCTCTTGGTGGCGGTCTCTGACATTCTCAACTCCCTTGAAGATGCGTGATGCACGGATGCGGATGCACGTCTGGTTCGATTCTACGTCGCCCGGTTCGACAGCATCGACTTCGAAATCCGCCGTCACCGATTTCCGAATGAAAAATTGTCGGAGAAAATAATGAACAAAACTTCCACAGGCATTCACTGCTGTGATAAATTCGACAGTGCAATTACGGATTCGCAGACAAAACCTTGATTGCACACTGACCATTGTGAACGCTGACGCAGTTCACGCGAGATCCACGACCAATGAGAGGAGCGCAGTTTCGATGATGATGACAACAATCGCAGGCCCCGGACTTCGACGGCATCGATTTGTCAATGCTGCCTGCCCGATTGGCGGACAAGGACTCGTCGGCTGACCCCAGCCGTCTTTCGCGTCTTTGCCACCGGTTGGCTTCTGACCACCGGCGCTCACTGAGCCGACCGGTTGCCTGGAATCCGGCATTGAGCCACTACGGCCTGTTCGCAGATCCACATGATCTGCCCGCCGCCGTTTCAGTATTCCCACGCCTGGCCTTCGCTGCCGCTTGACGACCCTGGCCGTATTTCGTCCAAGACCGTCGTGGGCTCACGATTGCTCTGCGGTCGTGAGCATGCTCAATCGGAATCCTGGAACACGTCCCCCTTGCGACCGAACAGTCCGCATTCATCGCATTCATTGCGAATAGCGCAGCTCGATTAGCGTGACCCGATCAGCGACGCCTTTTGCGAATGCATTCATTGATCGCCATTTCGGGATACCTCCTGCCTTTTTGCAGATATCCCTGTCTGAAATCACAGAGGAAGAATTGTGTCGACCGCATTTCCGTCCACCTATCCGCGCCGCTGGGCACTGAGCACTGGGATGAAACTCATCCGCTGGGCACGTCGTCCAGCCGTCACCGCTGAGACTCGTGCAGAGAGGTCCGCTCGCAAACAGGCCGCACGTCTCAAGGCGCACGCTCGCGACCAACGAATCCGCGAACTGCGCGAGCGTGACATCGTTCGCTACCTCAGCCAGGTCAAGCCCTACATCTGAGAGCAGGCGGCTCGAGCCCACCGGACTCGAGCCGCCTGCACCGGAGTGTGGGCAGCGTCACCTTCTCTCGATTTGGCCTGACACCCACATCTGGGTAATATTGTTCAGGCAAGCGGGGGTATGGCGCAGTTGGTAGCGCGTCTCCATGGCATGGAGAAGGTCAGGGGTTCGAATCCCCTTACCTCCACCGCAGAAGGGCCGAGATCCGAAAGGGTCTCGGCCCTTTGTCGTCCCCACCTAATTGCTACCTGGCGGGGTCCCAGCAACTTGGCGCCAGGTGGCTGGGACCCCGCCAGGATCCTTCTATGTCTGTCAAGCGGCTTTACCGATCGGGTTCGTGGCCTCGAGAATCCGATACACATGACGCGCCAAGCTACGCTTCATACACCGAATCGTCTCCTTCTTCGTCTTCCCCTCACTCAGCCGTTTAGCCATATATTCCTGGGACTTCTTCTGGTGAGAAAGCCGCGTGATGGCCACCATGTACAACGCAGAATTCAACCGACGATCACCACTACGATTCAGCCGGAACCTCACCACATTCCCCGACGACGCCGGGATCGGGCAGACCCCCGCCAACTTCGCGAACGCAGCCTCGGAACGCACCCGCCCATGATGCGACCACGCCAGGTAAAACACAGCCGCGCTGATCGGACCAATCCCCGGCTCAGCCAGCAACACCGCCCCCGGACTGTCCTTGACCAAAACCTCGATCCGCATGGCGTAGTCCCTGATCTCCGCATCGAGTTCGACGACGCGTTTGGCTAACCGGATAGCTTCCCGACGAGCCTCGGTCAGTGCCACAGACTCGTTCCTGATCCGCCACTTCGCCACCGTTTGGATCGTGACGATCGACAGTTTCCGACGCGCATCCATACCGAGGTCATGAGTACGCAACAGTGCGGTGAGCGCATTGATCGTGCGGGTCTTCTCCCGAGTCATGGACTCCCGCGCCTTGACCAAGATCCGCAGTCCCTGACGCGGCCCATCAGCCTGCCGGGGAAACCGCAGCCGCGACTCATCCATCGACAAGACCGTGCCAGCGATCCGTCGGGCATCGATCCGGTCGTCCTTGCCCGTGGCATACCGGTCGCGAGCATCCATGCTGGCGGCCTCGGCGACTGTGTACCCAGCCTCGGCGACATGGTCGGCAAGGATCGCTCCGTACGTGCCGATGCCCTCGATGACCCACAGGGTCTCGAGGTCCCCGCCGGTACGGCGGCCGGCCCACGTCAGGGCACGTTTGATGCCGGCTTTCGTCGTCGGGAATGCAGCAGTATCGACGTGCTCACCAGACTTGGTCAGCACACTGTAGACGTGGTTCT
>NZ_JBNBZD010000014.1:0-100355 GCF_049804075.1 Brevibacterium sp. FAM 24630 | reverse complement strand
GGATCGAGGAGTTGGTGGAATCGCATCCTCTTTTCGAGCTCCTGACATCGATGCCGGCAGTCGGCGTCAGGACAGCGGCGAGGATCCTGACCGAGGTCGTGGGCAAGGACTTCGCCACTGCCGGGCATTTGGCCTCTTACGCCGGTTTGGCACCGGTGACGTGGCGATCGGGGACGTCGATCCGTGGTGATCATTCGTCCCGCCGTGGCAACAAAGTCCTCAAACGGGCGCTATTCCTCTCGGCATTCGCAGCGTTGAAAGACCCGTTGTCGAGGACGTACTACGACCGGAAACGTGCCCAGGGCAAGAAGCATAACCAGGCTCTGATCGCGTTGGCTCGTCGACGCTGCAACGTATTGTTCGCGATGCTGCGTGACGGTTCCTATTTCCACGTACCGATGGAGGCCACTGCCGCGTAGACAGGTTCCGAAGCACCCACGTCCAGTCCGAGACTGCGTCCCGGACCAATCAGTCCTGCCCAGCATCAGCCGGCAAGACTATTCGAAGAAATCTTGGTCACCCCTTGACGAAAACCATAGGGGCACCCCCCCAAAAAAACGAACGACCATTCTTGATAAATCATACCGGAAGGCGTAAAAAGAACGAGCATTCGTTTTCGATGATTGGACACTCTCATGGCCACGAGAATTCTCCGCAGTTCGGAGAGCACGAGCCTCCCCACCGCTGGCCGCGGCGATGACGACACTT
The DNA here is from genome assembly GCF_049804075.1 of Brevibacterium sp. FAM 24630. NCBI lineage: Bacteria > Bacillati > Actinomycetota > Actinomycetes > Micrococcales > Brevibacteriaceae > Brevibacterium > Brevibacterium sp. FAM 24630. Next base: position 99,647 of record NZ_JBNBZD010000014.1, on the reverse strand, counting down.
CCGACCGCCTGTCCGCCGAGGCCGATTCGAGGCTGCCCGAGCACAGCATCGGGCGCGCGATCGGTATCGCCGTATTCGCCGCGGCGATCGTCAGCCTCATCCTCCTCGCCTTCAGCTGGCCGACCGTCACCTCGGATCCGAAGGATCTGCCGATCGCCGCGGTCGGAGATCAGGAGCAGATCGACGAACTGACCGAAAACGCACCGGACGGGATGCTCGATCTCAAGGACGCCGATACCCGGGCCGAGGCCGAGACGATGATCCGAGACCGGGACGTCTACGGCACCCTCGTCCTCGGCAACGAGCCGGAGATCCTCGTCTCATCAGCGGCCTCGCCCGCTGTCGCGCAGCAGCTGCGGGCGATGGCCTCGACGATGCAGCAGCAGATCGACAAGCAGGCGATTTCGGGCATGCAGCACGGGCTTGAGCAGATGCAGGACGCACTCAAGGCGGCCTCACAGCCTGGCGCCGGAACACAGCCCGGACAGCCGGGTGAGGGGCCGCAAGCCGACCGGCAGCCTGCCGATGCCTCGGCGATCGAGGTTCCTCAGGTCGAAGTCACCGATGTCGTGCCGCTGTACGATGACGATTCGACCGGGGCGTGACTGGCCATCGCCGGGCTGCCGCTGACCATCGGAGGCATCATCGGAGGCGTGCTCACCTGCATGCTCGTCCACTCGCGACGGATGCGGTCGGTCGCCGTCGTCGTCTACGGAGCCGTCGGCGGTCTGGCACTGACCCTTCATCCTCCAGTCGTGGTTCGGAATCCTCCAGGGCAGCTTCGGGCTCAATGTCCTCGCCGCCGGTCTCGCAGTCGCATCGACTGCAGCACTCATCAACGGATTCGTCTCACTCATCGGGACGACCGGCATCGCTGTCGGTGCGATCCTCACGATGTTCATCGGCAACCCGATCTCATCGCTGCAGCAGCCGAAGGAGTTTCTCGTCGGCGCCTGGGGCGATATCGGGCAGTTCTTCGTACCGGGTGCGGCGGGCACGCTTCTGCGCGATCTCTCCTATTTCCCCGACTCGCCCATGGCGACGCAGTGGTGGGTGCTCCTCGGATGGTTCGCCCTCGGCATCGTCCTCATCATCGTCGGCCATCTCCGCGCGCATGCGAAGAAGCTCAGCGGTCCTGGGACTATCCTCGTGGACAGCGGCAACGGGGACTATCCTCGACACAGGAGGTGGCACGGAGATGAGCGCACTGACCAATGTGACGATCTGCAGGACCTGCGGGGTGGAGACCATGGCCCCTCTGCCGCAGCAGTGTCCGATCTGCGCCGATGAGCGCCAATGGATGCCCGATCAGGGACAGATCTGGACGACCCGTGAACAGCTCGAGTCCGAGGGCCACCGCGTCTCCATCTCCGAACGCGAGCCCGGACTCTATGCGCTGCGGGTCGAGCCGAAGCTCGGCATCGGCCAGACCTGCTACCTCGCGCAGACCGCTGAGGGGAATCTCCTCTTCGATGTCCCTCCGTACATCGACGCCGAGGCCGTCGCTGCGGTAGCCGAGCTCGGCGGAGTGCAGGCCATCGCGGCCAGCCACCCGCACATGTTCGGACTCCAGCTCGAGTGGAGTGCCGCGTTCGGTGCGGCACCCGTCTTCGTCTGCCGGGCCGATGCCGAGTGGCTGCAGCGCACAGATGAGAGGATCTGGAAGTACTATCACGAGGCCCGACCGCTGCCCTCGGTCACTCTGCAGCGCGTGGGCGGACATTTCGCCGGCAGCGCGATCGCACTGTGGCGCGGCCAAGACGGTGTCGGGGTCATGCTCAGCGGCGATTCGATCGGTCCCGTGGCCAGACAGGGATGGGTGACCTTCATGCGCAGCTTCCCGAACTATCTGCCGCTGTCGGCGAATGTCGTCCGACGCATCGCCGTCTCGGTGGCGGATCTCGATTTCGATCGGATGTACGGCAACTTCGGCCAAGTCATCTCGGCCGGGGCGCATTCAGCGGTGCAGACCTCGGCGCAGCGCTATGCCGAGTGGGTCTCCGGCGCCCACGACGACCTCACCTGAGGCCAGGTGCTCAACGTGAGCGGAACTGCGCGGTGACCGGGCAGTCGAAGGGATCCGCCTGGCCGAGACCGACTCGGTTGAGGTAGCGGACGATGATGCCGAAGGACTCGAACAGCGTCGTCTCCGTGTACTTGATGCCCTTCTCACGGCAGTACTCGCGAACCATGGGCTGGACCTTGTGCAGGTTGACGCTCGGCATGCTCGGGAACAGGTGGTGTTCGATCTGGTAGTTGAGCCCGCCCATGAGGAAGCCCATCGGGCGTCCACCGGAGATGTTGCGTGACATGAGTGTCTGACGGCGCAGGAAGTCGATCTTGACGTCTTTGGGAACGATCGGCTGGCCCTTGTGGTTGGGGGCGAAGGAACCGCCCATGTGGATGCCGAAGACCGCGAGCTGGACGAGGAAGAACACGCTGCCGACCACGGGACCGGCGGCCCAGATCGCGAGGGCGGGAAACCCGATGATCCGAACGGCGATGAGGATGCCCTCTGTCCAACGACGCTTGATCGATGACTGTCCCTTGAGGATGGCCTGGACCGACTGCACATGCAGCTGCAGTCCAGCCAGAGTCAGCAGCGGGAAGAAGGCCCATCCCTGCCGAGCGGCGAACCATTTGGCGAAGCCGGTGCGCTTCTGCGCATCTTCGGCCACGAACACGAGAGCTCCCGGTGCGATGTCGCCGTCGACACCGGCCTTGTTCGGGTTGGCGTGGTGGAGAGCATTGTGCTTCTTCAGCCACCAGCCGTAGCTCAGCCCGATGAAGAGGTTGCCGATGATCGTCGACACCCACTCCCCCACCTTGCCGTTGGTGAAGATCTGACGGTGGGCAGCATCGTGGGCGACGTAGGCCGTCTGGGTGAACAGCGCGCCGAAGTAGACCGCGGTCGCGATCTGCCACCAGCTGTCGCCGAGCAGGAAGAGCACAGCGAAGCCGACGATGTAGGCCACTGCGAGGAGGCTGAATCGCAGCACATTCCAGCCCGGGCGCCGGGCCAGCAGTCCGGCCTCTTTCACCTGGGCCATGAGCGCGCTGAAGTCGCTGGTGAATTCCTGCTCCGCGGTGCCGCGCTTGGCACGCCTCCGTTCGAGCACCTCGGCGCGGGCGGCGGGATTCGCGGCCGGCGTCGGGAGGGAGGTGGTGAGCATGTCGGAGGAGTTCATATCCTCAACGCTATAGTGCGCTGCCTGCCTGCGCGTCACCCTACGGTGCCGTTTCGGCCCCCTACCCGGGTAGGGGGTGACAGCAGGGGACTGTGGAACCTCGGAACTCGGACTCAGCTGCCGGGAACGACGAGACCTGATTCGTAGGCTGCGATGACGGCCTGGGCCCGGTCGCGAGCGTCGAGTTTGTACAGGATGCGGGAGACGTGCGTCTTCACGGTCTGCACGGCGATGACGAGTGCACCGGCGATCTCGGTATTGGATTCCCCGCGGGCGACACGCACGAGGATCTCCCGCTCGCGATCGGTCAGCTCCGGCAGTTCTGCGAGGTTCGGCGGCTGAGGCGTCTGTGGGATCGTTGCGAAGTGTTCGATGACCCGTTTCGTCACGCTCGGGGCGAGCAGGCCCTCGCCGGAGGCGACGATGCGGACTGCCTCGGCGAGTTCATCGGGTGGAGCGTCCTTGAGCAGGAATCCGCTGGCGCCGGCCCGTATCGCATCGAAGACGTAGTCGTCGATGTCGAAGGTGGTGAGCATGATGATCCGCGGTCCCGTCGCCGAGGTGGCCGGGGAATCCGCGACGATCGTCCGGGTCGCTTCGATGCCGTCCATCGTCGGCATCCGCACGTCCATGAGGACGATGTCCGGCCGCTGCTCGGCAACCAGCGCCACGCATTCGCGACCGTCTTGGGCCTGGCCGACGACATCGAGGTCGGGGTGGGCGTCGAGCAGCGCTGCGAACCCCGCCCTGACCATGGCCTGGTCATCGGCGATGATGATGCGGATCATGCGCGCTCGTCTCTCTTCGATTGGGGTTCGGTCAGGCTCAGGGGCAGCACCGCTTCCACTTCGAACCCGCCCGTGCCGGTTTCGCCGCTGCGGATCTCGCCGCCGACGGAGCCGGCGCGTTCGCGCATCCCCACCAGTCCCTGCCCGCGGTGCGATTCGTGCTGGGCGACCTCGCTGGGACCGTCGCCCCGAGTGTTGGTCACCGATATCCGCACCGCACCGCCGCCGCTGCCGATGCGAATGGTGATGTGCGAGTTCCGAGCGTGCCGGATGGCGTTGCTCAGCGCTTCTTGGATGATGCGATAACCGGCGAGTCCGGTGCTTTCGCGCAGCTGAGCCTCGACCGGTTCTCCGCTGCGTTCGAGGGATACGTGGACCCCGGCGTGACGGGCATGGTCGACGAGGGCCTCGACGTCGGAGAGTTTCGGCTGCGGGGCGAGCTCGTGGGTCGAATCATCATTGCGCAGCACGCTGAGCAGACCGCGCATCTCGGTCAGCGCAGCACGGGCCGAGGTCGAGATGTCTTCGAATTCCTTTGTCACGTCCGCGTCGATGCCGGGATGGCGGAATGGTGCACTGGAGGCTTGGATGTTGATGATGGACATGCTGTGGGCGACGATGTCGTGCAGCTCGCGGGCGATCCGGGCCTTCTCCTCGATGGTGACGCGCTTCGAGTGCTCTGCTGCCGTGTTCTCCTGCTCCTGCAGGAGTTGGGAGCGGATGAGATTCCACTGCTGAACGACCACGGCCGCGACGTAGATTCCCCCGGCGATGCAGGCGTAGATCATGATGTTGATGATCGCGGAATCGGAGGATTCGTGGCCAAACAGCCAGCGCCCGATCACCACAGCCAGGACGGATGCGCCGATGCTGCCGAGCACGGCGGAGAGAGCGATGCCCCAGTGCGCCCGCAGACCGATGATGAGGATGACGAGGATCTGCGTGATCAGCGCGGGCACCATCCACGGCCAGGGGGCTCCGGAGATGTGGGACGCGACCAGCGGCAGGGCGGCGCAGGCGAAGGACGAGAGGATGGCCCCGAAGAGCGGACGGAGCATCGACAACGGCATCGTGCCGGCATGGATGAGGCTGAGGCCGAAGGCCAGAGCCACGGGCGCTTCGTAGATGCCGACCGCGATCGAGGATTCGATGGCGACCATGCCGATCGCGGTGATGACGACGGCGATCCATCCCAGAGCCGCAGGGTTGAGCCGGCGGTTCGCGGGCAGGAACCGACCGAACATCTGGTTGACGACCATAGGCAGCGGCTCCCTCCGTGCTTCCGGTCGACTGCTGTGATCAGCGAACCTGGCGCGCTCTTGTCACCGACAATAGCAAACAGCGGGCCTCAGCCGCTGATGCGTGCCAGGTGTCCCGCCTCGGCGCCGGCGAACCGGGCGCGACTCGACCATGACAGTCCGAGGTAGAGGAGGAACGAGATGAAGAACGATGGGATGGTCGCCCCGATCGGACTCGGAAAGACGTAGGTGAGCAGGTAGGACACGCACGCGCCGATGACCCACACGCCGACGGCGACCCAGTTGATTCCGCGGGCATAGGCGTAGAGTCCCCCGGAGTCGCGGAGGATGTCCCGGGTGTAGACCCCGCGTTTGATGATGTAGTAGTCGACGATGAGGATCGCGAACACGGGGACGAAGAAGGCGCCGATCATGGTGAGGAAGTCCGTGTACTGGTCGAGCAGCGCCAGCCAGGTCGACCCGATCACCGAGATCGCGCCGAGGACGAGTGCCACCGGCAGGAACTTCAGCTTCGTCCTGCGCTGCGCTCCGACGACGGAGTTGACCATTCCGTAGACCACCATGGTGTTCGTCGCCATCACGGACAGGAAGATGACGATCGCCAGGGCCCATCCGAACTCATCGGCGAGCGCCGTGGGGTCGAAGGGTGCCGGCGCACCCTCGTCGATGAGGATGAAGGTGAAGGCCGTGAGGCCGAGGAGCATTGCCAACACGGTCGAGGTGATGTAGCCAAGTCCCGAACCGACGATCCCCGAACGCTGACTGCCGGCCAAGCGGTTGAGGTCGCCGGAGAGCACGGTCCATGAGATCGCGGTGGAGATGACGATGTCCAGGGCGAGGACCGGGGTGAAGCCGAGGCCCGGGTCCTTCTCGATCTGCAGATACTCTGCGGTCGAATGGCCGGTGAACGCGACAGCGAACACATAGGCCATGACGAGGAGGATGAGGAGGGCGAACCAGGGCTCGGCCTTCTCGATGCCTTCGTGCCCGAGGATCGCCAGGCCCACGACGAGCGCCTGACAGAGGACGGAGAAGAGGATCGGGTTCGAGAATCCCGTGGTCTGAGCGACGACGTAGTCGACGCTGATTCCTGCGAGCATGGCCTGCACCCAGCTCCACCCCATGAGGATGATGACATTCGCCGCCACCGGCAGATAGCTGCCCTTGGCGCCGAAGGCTCCGCGGGTGATAGCCATAGTGGCGAGCCCGGTGCGGGTGCCGATGTTGCCGATGAGGGTGAGCACGATCGTGCCGAGGACCGTGCCGAGGACGATGACGACGACCGCGGTGGAGAAGTCGACGCCGGGGACGAACAGCGTGCCGGTGAGCATCGTGGTCACGACGAGGTTCGCGGCCAGCCAGATCATGAACATCCGTCTCCCGCTCAGGGTGCCGCGGATGACACCGGAATCCTGCCCGGTCTCCAGGCGGCTCTCGAGTCGGCGGTACCAGCTCACTGTGCGGCCTCCTCGGTGCCGGTGGCCGAGACCGTCGTGAGCACATCGTGCTCGTGAGGTTCTGTGTGGCCATGGTCCCGGCGGTCGGCGCAGGCCGGTGTGGATTCGTTCATGGTCGACGGCGACCTTTCGCAGGCGGAGGGACAGTGGACGGCGCGCGGATCCGGTGGGTCTCACGCACGTTCGGATGAGGCTGACTGCCACACTAACGAGTTTGTGATCGACCGCACTATCCGTCGTGTATGAATTCGGCTCCTGATTGTCCAAAGTGGTGATTCAAGAGCTGCAGCACTGCCTCCGAGCCGGCGTGATGGGTTCACATGGCGAATATGGATGTTCGCGCCAGGTGACATGTACTAATTTGAGCCGGGTGCCCGGCGACGGACGGCCCTCGCCGGCTGAAGATCGAAGGAGAAGCTGAGTCTATGAGTCCAGAACTGATCTGCGTGGTCGTCCTCGGATTGATGTTCGTCATCGGAACGTGGAGGGACATCAATATGGGCTTCCTCGGATTCATCGCAGCGGCTGGAGTCGGCGGCCTCGTCCTGCATCAGGCCCCTGAGGAATTCCTTGCCGGTTTTCCCGTCGACCTGTTTCTCACCCTCGTGGGCTTGACCTACCTCTTCGGCTTCGCGCAGAACAATGGAGCCATCGAAGTGATCGTTCACTGGTGTGTGAAGCTCGTCGGTGGGCGCGTCGGTTTCATGCCGTGGATCTTCTTCGCGCTCACTGCGATCCTCATCTCCCTCGGGGCGCTCTTCGCCGTAGCCATCATTGCTCCTTTGGCGCTGTCCTTCGCACGCCGGCATCGGATCAATCAGTTCATGGTCGGTCTGCTCGTCGTGCATGGGGCATTGGCAGGGGCCTTCTCCCCGATCAGCGTCTACGGCATCTTCATCAACGACTATCTGGCGAAGAACGGGCTCACTGCCACACCGCTGTCCTTGTTCCTTGCCCCACTGGCTTTCAACGTCGCCTTTGCCGTGGTCGTCTTCCTCGTCCTCCGGCGCAGGCCGGGATTGCGCGCGGAGGCAGACGACGCCCTGAACCAGGCTGATTCCACCGCGCAGACGGTTGTCGATCCGACCACCCGACTGACACGTTCCCAGATTCCGACGCTGATCGGGCTCGCCGCGATGGCTCTGGCCGTGATCGTCTTCGGCTGGGACGTCGGACTCGTGACGATCACGATCTCGATTGCACTCGCCGCCATCGATCCGGCCGCAGGCAAAGCCGCGATGACGCAAGTGTCCTGGCCGATCGTCATTCTCATCTGCGGTGTGCTCACCTATATCGAAGTGCTGCAGGAGGCCGGCACCGTCGAATGGGTGTCCGCTGGCATTTCGGCGATCGGCGTGCCGCTCCTGGCGGCACTGCTCCTGTTCTATATGTCGGGCCTGATTTCGGCCCTGGCTTCGTCTCTGGCCATCATCGGGGTCGTCATCGCCCTTGCTGTGCCGTTTCTGGAATCAGGCGAGGTCCACGTCGGCGGTTTTGTCGCGGCTCTTGCGATTTCCGCAACGATCGTCGACATCAGCCCGTTCTCCACGAACGGCGCGATGCTGCTGGCCAACGTCCATTCGAGCATTCGCGACCACTACTACAAGCAGATGATCGGCTACGCCGGACTCATGTGCCTCATCGGGCCCGGTCTGGCGTGGGCAGTCGCAGCCGTGCCGACGGCGATCGGCAGCTGATATCGGCCCCTCGTCGGAGGGGACCGATACGCCGGCCTACATGTGCCCGCTCGTCTGGAACTTCTCGTGCCAGGACAGAGCCTCGCCGAGGATATGCGGAGTGTGCCGCCCCGTCGGGTTCGCGACGATCGCCCGATCGAGGTAGTCGGTGAGCCGGTCACGATAATCCGGGTGGGCGCAGCTGTCGATGATCCTGCGCGCCCGTGCGACCGGTGGAAGCCCGCGCAGATCCGCCAGCCCCTGTTCGGTCACGAGGATCTGAGTGTCGTGTTCGGTGTGGTCGATGTGGCTGGCGAACGGCACGATCGCGGTGATCGCCCCGCCCTTGGCTTGGGAGTTCGACACGAAGAAGTTGAGGTAGGCGTTGCGGGCGAAGTCGCCGGACCCGCCGATGCCGTTGATGATCGACGAACCGCTCACGTGTGTGGAGTTCACGTTGCCGTAGATGTCGGCTTCGACCATCCCGTTGATCGCGATGATGCCGAGGCGGCGGATGGCTTCGGGATGATTCGACATCTCCTGGGTGCGCAGGAGGATGCGCCCCTTGTACGATTCGATCTTCTCGTTGAATTCCGCGGCTCGCTCGGCGGACAGGGAGAACGCCGTCGCCGATACCGAGGCGAGTCTGCCGCTGTCGATGAGGTCGAGCATTCCATCCTGAATGACCTCGGTATAGGCGGTCAGACCCTCGAATTCGCTGTCGGCGAGGTTGCCCATCACAGCATTGGCGACATTGCCCACTCCCGACTGCAGCGGCAGCAGCTCCGGCGGCAGTCGGTCAGCGGCGATCTCGTGGCGGAGGAAGTCCACAAGATGGCTGGCGATCGCCTTCGAATCCTCGTCCGCGGGTTTGAAGGGCAGGTTGCGGTCGGGCGCATTCGTCTCGACGACGGCGACGACCTTTGCCGGGTCGACGCGCAGGTACGGGTCGCCGATGCGCTGCATGGGCTCGAGCAGCTGGATGGGCAGCCGCTCGGGCGGGCGGCGGGTGCCGTAGTAGACGTCGTGGAAGCCTTCGTATCCGCGTGGATGCCAGTCGTTGACTTCGAGGATGACTTTGTCGGCCAGGTCGAGCCAGGTCTTCGAATTGCCCACGGAGCTGCCGGGCACGAGCATTCCGTTGGGCAGAATCGCCGCGACTTCGACGACCGCGACATCGAGGTTGCCGTAGAACCCGAACCAGGCCTGCTGGGCGGAGTGGCTGAGATGGGTGTCGACATAGGCCGTGTCACCGGAGTTGATCGCCGCACGCATGGCCGGATCGGACTGGAAGGGCAGTCGTTTGCTCACCGCCTGCGCCTCGGCGAGCACTCCGTCGAGCTCCGGGGCCGTCGAGGCGCCCGTCCACAGTTCGATCCTGAAGTCGTCTCCGCGTTCATGCGCGGCACGTGCCCGGTCGGCCACCGCTGCGGGCACCGCCTTCGGATAGCCCGAACCGGTGAATCCGCTCATCGCCACGCGCTGGCCGTTGTCGATATGACGTGCGGCGGTCTCAGCGGGGACGGTCTTCGTACTCAGTTCGGGGCAGGTGATTCTCGACATGGCCTGCAGTCTATCGGGCGCACTCCCGCGGCCGTCGCCGAGGTCGTTCCTACTGCCTGGGAGGGACCGAAGCCGGTGCCCGGCGGCAGGGGGCGTTGTTCGCCGCTCAGCTTGTGCCGATGCCGGGCGCTCAGACCGAATCGATGTCGCGCACCACCCGGAACCCGATGTTCGAGGCCGAGGAGTCCGGGGTGTTCGATGACCTCGCTGCGACTCGGTAGCGGTTGCAGTATGAGTCGTGGCAGAGGAACGAGCCTCCGCGCATGACCCGCTTCTCCCCCGTCTCGGGACCTTGGGGATCGGTCTGGGGCGAGCGCCGATAGTAGTCGCGTTCGAACCAGTCGGCACACCATTCCCAGACGTTGCCGACGGTGTTGAATACGCCCAGCCCGTTGGGTTCGTAATGGCGGGCCGGAGCAGTGCCGATGAACCCGTCGTCGAGGGTGTTCGTGCGGGGGAAATCACCCTGCCAGATGTTGCAGTTCCACTGTCCGTCCACGAGCAGACGGTTTCCCCAGGGGTAGCGTCGGCCCTTGAGTCCGCCGCGGGCGGCGCATTCCCATTCGGCCTCGGTCGGCAGTCGAGTCTCCGACCAGGCGCAGTACGCTTGTGCGTCGTCCCAGCTGATCTGGACGACGGGATGATCACCACGGCCCTCGATCGATGATCCGGGGCCCTCGGGTGCCGCCCAGTGCGCTCCGGAGACTTCGACCCACCAGGGCACGCCCGGGGCCTGTCCGAGAACGTGGCTGTGTGCCTGCGGGTTCGATTCGAGCAGCATCGCGAACACGGCCGAGGTGCCCAGACGCTCAGCTGTGGTGGTGAATCCGGTGTCGGCGACGAACCTGGCGAAATCGTCGTTCGTCACGCTCGTCGTGGCGATGGCGAATGCGCTGAGACTCACCCTGTGGCGCGGGCCCTCCCCGTCTGCCGGGTGGCCGTCGCCGTAGGGGTCCCCCATGTCGAAGTCGCCTCCGGCGCTGACGAAATCGAAGGCGAACCCGGCGAACGCAGCTGGGGTGCTGCCCCGAATTTCACCGAGGGCCTCGCCCGGTGCGGGCTCCTCATGGCGGGCCGCGGAGTCCACATCTGTGTCGGACGGAGCGGTCGCCTCGGCGTTCGTGCCGGGGACGCGACGGGTGGCGGCTGGGGCACAGCATGCGTGCCCGCTCGGCTCCCCGGCCCCGTTCGATTCCTCGGCAGCACTGGGGTCCCGGGTGATGACCCGGTCCCAGGCCGCCTGCGGGTCTCCGCTCTTCGTCACGTGTGAGTGCCCCTTTCGCTCTGGTCCTGCCGACATGGTGCAGGTTCTGGGATCACCCTATGACTTCAGTCGGTGCCGGGGACAGTCCGACGTGTGCGACTCAGGTGAAGACGCTGACTCCGCCGGGGCCGACGAGGCAGCCGACGACGATGAGGACGATGCCCCACAGCAGCTGTTTGCGGAAGATCGCGAAGATGCCGGAGATGACGAGGATCGCTGCGATGATCCAGAGGATGAAAGCCATGATGAGCTCCTAGTTCTGTTGAAACACCTCATTCGAGGTTCGTCCATCCTGACACGGCACAGCACGCTTGCCCAGCCCCTCTTCGGCAACACGCCGTGTCGCATTCGACAGTGATCGTCGTGTGTCTGAGCCGTGACCGGCGAATGACCGGTCCGGTCTCCTCCGGCAATCGTTTCGGCAGCGCCGATTCGGGTCATCCCATCGTCTAGGGTGAGAACGGACAGCCTGCCCGGGCGATCGCAATCTGCGACCGCAGTGTCTGGGTCGAACCGACGGGCGAACGCCAGACGAGAACGGGGACGACGGTGCTGCGGACACGGACGACGACCGGTGCCGATGCCGTCGTGGACGGTCCTCTGCCGTGGTCGCTGCTGGCCGCCTCGGTGATCGTCGCCGCACTCATCGAGCCGTCTCTGCTCTGCGGACTTGCGGCACTGGCGGTCCTGGCCATCGGCGGCGTCGCCCGCCTGCGCCGCGGTGCGCCGTGGACCCCCGCCGACGCGGTCACGGCCACGCGCTTGGGACTCGCCGTCGTCTGCGTCTCTCTGCTCCTCACCGATGGTCCCGGCTTGAGCTGGTCTGCTGTGGCCGTCGGGTCCGCGGCGCTGGCGCTCGACGCCCTCGACGGGTACATCGCCCGCCGCACCCGGGCCACCGAGGCGGGAGCGGCCTTCGATGAGACCGTCGATGCCCTGTTCGTCCTCCTCTTCTCCCTCGCCCTCATCCCGCTGTGGGGTGTGTGGACGGTGCTGCCGGGACTGTACTACTACGTGTTCACTGCGATCACTGCCGTGCGCACGCAATGGCAGCAGAAGCTTCCGTATTCGCGGATGCGCAAGGTCGTGGCAGCGGCGCAGGGCATTCTGCTCATCGCAGCGGGCTCTCCCCCGGCGCAGGCCCATCCATGGTTCGGCTTCGCCTGTGCGGGTGCTGCTGTGACGGCGCTGAGCTGGTCGTTCGGGCGTGACATCGTCTGGCTCGAACGCCACCACTCTGCTGTTCACGACGCTGCTGGACCGGGTCGGCATCCCTGATCACCGCAGGCAACCTGCCTATACTGCAACCATGACTTCGATGCATGGCCGCACCGGCACGACCAGGCTTCTGGCGGGACCGCCCAGTTCGCTGCCGACGAAGCACGGGGTCTTCACCATCCGCTCATTCACTCACTGCGGCATCGCTCATGCCGTGCTGAGCATGGGTTCCCCAGAGTCCGAAGGTGCTCCTCTGACCCGCGTCCACAGCGAATGTCTGACCGGGGATGCGCTCGGCTCTCATCGCTGCGACTGCGGTGACCAGCTGGAGGCCGCTTTGGCCGCCATCGCCGAGGCCGGCACCGGGATCATCATCTACATGTCCGAACACGAAGGACGCGGAATCGGTCTGGCCGCCAAGCTCGAGGCCTACGCCCTGCAGGACGGAGGACTCGACACGGTCAGCGCCAACCGGGCCCTGGGCCTGCCCGATGATGCCCGGGACTATTCCGCTGCCGCTGCGATCCTCACCGACCTCGGCTGTCCCCGCGTGCGCCTGCTCAGTTCGAATCCGAGCAAACAGGATGCGCTCGAAGCCGCCGGCATCGAGGTCGTCTCCCGGGTTCGACTGCCGGTGGAGGACCGGCCCGAGAACAGGGCGTACCTGACCAGCAAGCGGCAGCGGATGAACCATGATCTCCCGCCCGAGTCCGCCGGCTCGGGCGATGTCTATGTCACTCTGGTGAACGAGGTCGAGGTCGTGGCCCAGTTGGCCCAGAGTCAGGACGGTTTCATCGCCACGAGCACCGGCGATGCCCGCTTCGTGTCCGGGCAGGCAGACCGCACCCATCTCCATCGCATCCGCGCCAGTGTCGGCGCTGTCCTCGTCGGCGCACGGACCGTCATCGCCGATGATCCGCAGCTGACGGTACGGGCGGTCGAGGGTGAGAATCCCGTCCGCGTCGTCCTCGCCCCCCCACGCGCGGGTGCCTGCCACCGCCACGGTGTTGGCGACCGGCCCGACCCCGACGCTGTGGATGATCGGCACCGAGGCGGCCGTACCGCCCGGCATCGCCGCTCATGTGAGGGTTCTCCGCCTGCCGCCGGCCGCAGCCGGTGAGCCTGTGGATCCCCGCACGGTCGTCTCCCTCATCCGCGACGAGGTCGACGGGTCCCTCCTCATCGAAGGCGGCGGCCGCACCGTGTCGAGTTTCCTCACCGCCGGTGTCCTCGACCGGCTGTTCCTCACCACCGCACCGGTCTTCATCGGAGACGGTGTGCCCGGCATTCGCTTCCAGGGTTCTGAGGTGATGGCGCAGGCGCTGCGCACCCCGTTCCGTCGCCTGGAGTTCGGTGAGGACATCTGCACCGAGTACCTGCTCAGTCCTGCCGCGCTCGATCATTCCCAGCACGATCCGATTCGGCCGGTGCGGACCGGTTCCTGCCCGCCGTCCACACCGTGAACAGTCCGGGCAGAGTGGAGATCATCGCGAGCAGGCCGTAGCCGGTCGCCGCGGTCGCTGCGGTCTCCATCGAGACTGCGACCCCGCCGGCGATGAGACTCATCGCCAGTTCTCGCACACCCCAGCCGCCGACGCCGATGGGGATGCTCATGGCGGCGAGACCGACGACGGCGAGCACCGGCACCACCGGTCCTCCGAGCGCAACCATGGCGCTGAGGAAGAGGAGGAAGAGTGCGAGCATGCCCAGCGCCGATGATGCCCACACGATGACTCCGAGACGCCAGTCCATCCCCCTCATCCCGAGCACGGAGATCGCCAGTGTCGCCGCAGAGACGGCTGCGGCTGCCCCTGCCAGGGACGGTGAGATTCCGATGAGGCTCACCGAGGCGGTTGCGAAGAGCAGAGTCGTCGTGCTCAGCCGTTCGGCGCCGACGGCGGTGAGTGGGGACAGCCATCTGCGGGGCCCGGTGCGTCGGTAGACCGCGACGCGTGCGAGATCGCCGCCGAGTCCGCCGGGCAGCACCATGTTGAGCAGACTCGAGGAATAGCAGTCGGCGAGCGCCGTGGGCCAGGCGATGTCGGTGCCTTTGAATGACAGGAGCAGCTTCCAGCGCAGAGCCTGGGCCCCGGTCATGACGAACCCGCAGGCCAGTGCCGTCGGAACCGTCCAGACATTGAGCACTCTCCATCCGTCGAGAAGCGCTTGGGCACCGACGACGCGCGCTGTCAGCAGGAGCAGGGCGACGGTGATGAGGACCATGAGGATCCTCTTGGTCCAGGTCACGGTCGGTGGGTTCCGCTCGCGTCGATGAGGAGGTCCGCGTGGTCGACTCGCACACTCAGGCCGGTACGGAGTCGAGAGCACCGTGCGGAGAGCCAGTCCCGGCCTGTCTGCGCCAGGTGCGGGGAAGCGCCGATGGCAGCGTCGATGCGTTCGCTGAGGAAGCGGGTGAGGAACTCATGATCGTGTGGGGCGTGCAGCAGCCAGGGGCTCTGCCCGGACGTGATCGTCGCTTCGCGATCCGCTGCCAGACGGGCCAGGGCCTCCGGTGCATCGCAGCCGAGTCTGCCGTCGCGGTGCTGGTGGGCGGTGAACGCGTCGTTCAGGATCGTGTCGTGCTGATGGGGCGGGTCAAGGGTCCACCCGCCGGTGATGCTGAGGAGGAAGAGCCCGATGCCGCGGAAGCGAACGAGCGTGTCGCTGATCGTCTCCAGGTCGGAGCGGGTGAGCACATCGAGTACCGCGCTGCAGGTGAGCAGCAGTCGCGGTGCGCCGGATTCGCCGTTCCCTGAAGCTGGGGAACCGGCGGTGCCGGCCTCGGCGGTGTTGAGGAGGTCGGCGGTGAGGGCGGGCAACTCGGAGATCTGAGCGCAGATCGCTGAGGCCTTCGGCATGGTTCGAACCGCCTGGTCGAGGGAAGCCTGATCAGCGTCGATGAAGACCCAGTCGAGCTCGCGGCCGGGCATGCGTTCGCGCAGTCGGTCGTCGAACCATCGGGCCGAGTTCCCGGTGCCCGCCCCGATGTCGATGACGAGCAGCGGCTCGTGATCGCCGTCCGGTGGGGCAGCACCGGGTGAGACGGCATCCGTTGGAGCCGCGTCGGCCGAAGCCGGGGCTGCATCTGCCGAGGCCGGGGTGAGCACCCTCACCGCGTGGTCGAGCAGATGCAGGGACTGCTGTTTGGCTGCGTCGTCGACGGGGACGCGCAGGTCCAGCCAGTCGGCATCGGCCGCGGTCATGGGTCTCCTCCGGGGGTCGACACCGCGGCCATCACCTCGTCGACGGTCTCTGCCCAGTTGCGCACCGCTTGTGTCCGTTGGTCGCGTGCCTCGGACTGCAGGCGTGTCCGGAACTGCGAGTCTTCGGCCCACCGGTGCAGGGCCCGGGTCCAGGCAGCGGGTTCGTGCGGGAGGGCGATGCCCGCCTGCAGAGGCTCTTCGGCACCGGTGCCGGCAGTGACGAATGCTGGGACACCGGCCGCGGCCGCCTCGGCGACGACCATCCCGTAGGCTTCCGCTCGCGAGGGCAGCAGCAGAAGATCGGCTCGGCCGAGGAGCGCGTCGATGTCAGGAGCGGGCAGCTCACCGAGGATCTCGGTGCTGTGTGTGGGCAGAAGCGTGCACGCGGTGCGCAGCCGCTGTTCGTAGGCGGAGTCGGCGACGGGGCCGGCGAAGCTGCAGCGCCAGTCGAGGGGAGTCTCGCCGAGGTCACACAGCGCCTCGGCGAGGAGCAGCTGGCCCTTGTTCGGGGTGATCGCTCCGATGCACAGGAGGTGCTCTCCGGTCTCACCGACCGACTGGGCACGCACCCGGTTGCCTGGTCGGGCCACCTCGGCGCGGATCCCATAACGCGAAGACAGCCGCGCTGCGGTGAAACGGCTGGTCGCGACCACACCGGCCGCGGATGAGAGCGCACGTCGCTCCCGCTCGGCCTCTGCCGATGGTTCCGGACTGTCTCCGGCCAGGGAATGGACGATCACATGCACCGGTCGGGGCGGGTGACCGGAACCGGCCGATTCGACGATTCCGGGCAGTCCGACGGCGATGAGACCGTCGAGGAGGATCGGCCCGGCCCCCGCGCGGATGGCGTCGGCGACCGCGGCCGCTTCCGCCTCTCCCGGTCGGGTCCAGTCGCCGGGCACGGGGTGGCGAACGATCCGTCGTTCGGATGCCTCGGTCAGCGCCCGGTTGAACGCCAGTCCCCCGCTGATGCGGCCGAGGACGGGCTCGATGAGGTGGAGGGTCATGGGCGGTCGGGCACGGTGTAGGTGACGGATGCCCGCGGATTCTCCTGCAGATCGACGCGGATGCCGATATGGGGACGGCCGCTCAGGGAGTCGGCGAGGCGGTCGGCGATGTACTGGGCGACGGTTTCGGTGGTGCTCAGGCGACCGCGGAAGTCCGGATGCTCATCGAGGTTCGCATAACGCAGCGGTGTCAGGGCCGCATCGAGCAGGCTCATCGCCTCCCCGATGTCGAGCACGACCGCATGTTCGTCGAGGTTCTCCCGGGAGAACGTGGCCTCGACGGCAAGCGTGGCGCCGTGCATGGCCTGGGCGGGGCCGAAGAACTCGTTGGGCAGGCTGTGGGCGATCATCACGTGATCGTTGACGGTGAGGCTGAACATCGGTGTCTCCTTGTCGCTGCGGTCACTTCGTTGCGTGCGGTCGCGGTCGGTTCCCGGCCGGTCGATCGGCCGGCCGGTGGGCCGGTCGATGGGCCGGCCGGTGGGGCCGGTCGTCGGGTGCTCAACCGGGCTGAGGATAGTCGATGATGTGGCACAGGGTGTCTGCGGCGAGCTGGCCGTCTGAGGCGAGTTCGTCGATGATCCCGGGCAGCTCCTGCCACGCGGATGTGCCGGTGATGAGGGCGTCGAACCGGTCATCGGCCAGGGCCCTCAGTGCTGCCTGCAGCCTCTGCCCGCGGGTACGACGAGCCCGGTGTCCGGCCGCCACCTCTCCGACTTGGGAGGCGATGATGGTCAGCCGGCGGGCGTGGAAGTCCGCGCCGAGCGGCACCGTCGGGCTGGACGAACCGTACCAGGAGGCTTCGACGAGGGTGCCGTCGTCGCCGGTGATCTCGAGCCCGCGCGTGAGTCCGGCTGCGTGGCCGGAGGTGTGGATGACGATGTCGCTGTCGACCGAGGCCTCCTCGGGAGCCAGGGCGCACAGTCCCAGGGACTCGAGCATTGCGCGGCGGTCGGGATTGACGTCGATGACTTCGAGACGTTCCAAGGGCATCCGAGATGCCAGGAGCGCAGTGGAGGCGCCGATCATTCCGGCGCCGATGATGCTGAGCCGGTCGGAGAAGCGCGGGGGCAGCTGCCAGAGGATGTTGATACCGGTCTCCACTGCCCCGGCCAGCAGTGCGCGGTGGTCATCGACGCCGTCAGGGATCTCGTGGACGTCGTCGACCGTGACGATGTGGTGGCTGTGGTGCGGCAGGAGACCGAACACCCGGCGGCCGATCCAGTCCGAGGGTCCTTCGTCGACGATGCCGACACTGAGATACCCGTAGGAGACGGGGAATGGAAAGTCCCCGATCTGGTGGGGTGCGCGCATCAGAGCGGTGACCCGGTCGGGGATCCGCCCGGCGTGGACGAGTGTCTCCGTGCCCTTCGACACCGCCGAGGCGGTGGTGCGGATCCGCAGCTGTGCCGCCGCATCGGGGTCGACGTGCGGGGTCGGCACCTCACGCCAAGCCCCTCGTCGGGCGGCTTCGGTCCAGTACTGCCAAGCCATACTCCGATCGTACAGGTGAGCCCGCCCCAGGCCTGTACTCCCCGCCGGGAATGCGAGACAGTGGGCAGATGAGCGCACACACCCCGAACGAACCGCTGCTGCACGCCGCTGTCAACGGTGATCGCGACCATCCGGTGACTCCCCGCACACCGGAGACGATCGCCGCCGAGGCGGCTGCCGCGGTGGCATCCGGTGCGCAGGTGGTCCACTTCCACCCCTTCGATGAGATGGGGCGGCAGACCCTCGATGCTGCGGCGGTCGCGACCACGATCCGCGCGGTGCGTGCCGCCTGCCCTGGGATTGCGATCTCCGTGAGTACCTCGGCCGAGATCGAACCCGATCCGCAGCAGCGGCTGACCCTCATCACCGAGTGGACCGAGCTGCCCGACCTCGTCAGCGCCAATCAGGGAGAAGCGGGGATCGGCGAGGTGTGCACGCTGCTCAGCGGGCGCGGCGTCGGAATCGAGGCGGGTCTGCTCAGTGTCAGCGATGCGGCAGCCTTCGTCGATTCGGGGGCGGCGGACCGCTGCCGTCGGGTGCTCGTCGAGCCCACCGTGACCGACCCGGATGCGGCCCTGGCTCAGGCTGCGGCCATCGAACGGGTCCTCGCCGAGGCGGACGTCGACCTGCCTCAGGTCCATCACGGTGAGGGCATCGCCTCCTGGGTCGTCAATGCGCGAGCCATCCGCCGCGGGCACGGCATCCGCACCGGTTTGGAGGACACCCCGGTCCTCATCGACGGCACGCAGGCGTCCGGCAATGGCGCTCTCGTCTCCGTCGCGGCCGGGCTCCTCGCCGAGCTCGGCTCGTCACCCCGCGTCCACCCACTACCCTGAGACCATGTCTTCCGACTTCATCAAACAGCGTCCCGGTGCCCCGGCCGGTTTCTTCGCCGCCGAGGCCGCCGGTCTGCAGTGGCTGGCCGAACCCGGAATCGTTCCCGTCGTCGAGGTCCTCGACCACGGGGCGGACTTCCTGCGGCTCGAACGGCTCGGCGAGGTCGCCCCGAGCGCTGCCGCGGCACGCGAATTCGGGCGCAAGCTGGCCGGGCTGCATGATGCGGGAGCTCCCGGCTTCGGGTGGACCCCGGCGGATTCGGCATTCTTCGGTCCGCTCGATGCCCCTTTCGAGGTGAGCACCGAGTCAGGGTCCTCATTCGCTGATTTCTGGACCGATCGACGGCTCCTCCCGCTGCTGTCGTCCCTCTCAGGAGAGCTGAGCGGCGAGGAGGAAGCGGAGATCGCCTCGGCGGCGTGGGCGATCGGCGTGGGCAGCTTCGACGGGATCTGCGGTCACGGTGTCGAGGAGCCTGCGCGAATCCACGGCGACCTGTGGTCAGGCAATCTCCTGTGGACGGCCGCGGGAGGCACCCTCATCGATCCGGCCGCCCATGGCGGCCATCGGCTGGAGGACCTGGCGCTGCTCGACCTCTTCGGCACTGCGCACCTCGAGGAGATCTTCGCCGGCTACGAGGAGGCCCATCCTCTGCCGGAGGGATGGCGTGAGGATCTGCCGGCGCACAGCTTCTTCGCGCTTCTCGCCCATGTCCGTCTCTTCGGACGCGGCTTCCTCGACCAGACTGTGAACGCGGCCCGGTCGATCACCGCACGAGCGCGGCGCCTGCGCGACTAGGACCGGTTCGATCCGGGGTCGCGGATCGAACCGGTCCCAGCTTGCCTGGCGCGCGGCACCCAGGAGTCACTGCAGCGAGATCTCCACCGGGTCGGAGAAGAGTCCGCCGGCGAAGGTGAGACGGTTGGCGTCGACGTCTTCGGGGACGTCGAAGACGAGCACGCCCTTCGCCGTGTTTCCGGGGTTGATCTCTTCGAGGAAGAGGATGTTGTTCTCGGCGGCGTAGATGCCGGCCTCGGAATCCGCCGAGTAGGTGTTGCCGTTGTCATCGCCGAGTTTGATGTCGTCTTCGAAGAAGTAGTCCGGTTCCGATCCGGTGTTCTTCACAGACAGTGCGATCTGCACGAACTGGCCCTGCGCTTCGGCACCCAGATACTCGTCACCGACGGTCGAGACACCGTCTTCGATGGAGTCGACGGTGATCTCCCAATCGTCGGCGGCCACCGTGTCACCGACTCCGTGTGAGGCATCCTCGGCGGGCTCGTCCGCGTCCTTCTCATCCGCGGATTTTCCGGACTGCTCGGCATCGGCCGAGTTCTCCGCCGAGGAACCGGTGGTGGTTTCGTCTCCACCACCGCCGAGCGCGCTGAAGATTGCAATCACGACGATGATGACGAGCAGCCAGAACCACCAGCGTTTGAGCAGTGGCTTCTTCTGCTTCGGCGGCTTCTGAGCGTAGCCGCCGGACTGCTGCGGCGGGTAGTTGCCGCCGGCACCAAATGCGGGTGCATGCTGTGCGGGCGCCCACTGCTGCGGGTCGTGAGGCTGGGGCGCCTGCTGGCCCTGCGGGCTGTGCGGGATCTGGTACTGCGGGGAATTCTGATACTGAGGCTGCGAGGACTGGGGTTGCTGCGGGGAATTCTGGGGGTTCTGCGGCTGGGACATGACGCTCCTTCGAGACGGCTTCTGGCTGACTTCTCCAGCCTCGTCGCTTCGACCGTCCTGCACGTCCGCGTTCGGGCTGGAGTCTGCCGACCGAACGGTTGACCGTATCCAGCCCGATGGTGGACTACGTGTGTCAGTGCCCGCAGTTACGATTCATATGTGTCAGAACCTCCCGTCCCTCCGCCGACGATCCCTCGCGGCGTGCGCATAGCCGGCAGCCTCCTCGTCGACCTCATTGTCTATCTCTTCGGGATCCTCACCTCGTCGATGGCCCTGACTGCCAACTCCTGGGCGTTCGCCGAGGGCGAGCTCAATGACACCGGGCTGGTCGCGGTCCTCCTGCTGTTCCTGGTGTGGGCACTGGTGTTCATCCGCCGCCGGTGGCCGTGGGGCCCCTTCATCGCAGGCGCCCTGCTCACCGCAGCCTGGGGCGATGCGCTTCTCCTCCTCATCGCCGTCTTCCACCTCGTCATCCGCGCACCCAGGAGACAGGCGATCACCGCCTCGGCGGTGGGCACCGGCTTGGTGGTGTTCGCCACGGTGAGGATGTGTCTGGCTCCGCCCGAGTACAATCCCTTCAGCATCTTCTTCCTGCCCGACCCTGCGCAGGTGTCGGGCATCGAAGCCACGATCCCGCCGGACGATTCGCACCTGGCGATCAGAATCATCACGGTTGCGGCCTGCCTCATCGGTCTCGGGGCGGCGCTGGGAGTCGGTGCGCTTCTGCGTCGGACCAAGAGGATGAGAGCCGTGGAATCGGTCGCGCAGCGTGAAGCTCTGCGCAATGAGTCGCTCACGGCCGAGATCGCCCGGCAGTCCGAACGAGAACTGCTGGCACGCGAACTCCACGACACCCTCTCCCACCGCCTATCGGTGATCTCACTGCACAGCGGCGCGCTGGAGGTGGGGGCGCAGACCGATCCTGAGGTCGCGTCGACCGCCTCCGCTCTGCGGCAGGAGGCTCGTGCCTCATTGGCGGATCTGCGCCACTTGGTGGGAGACGTCAGAGAGGGCAATCTGTCCGATCCGCGACCGCAGCAGGAATCCTCGGCACCGCCGAGCCGCGCGACGATGACCGCGCTGCCGCAGCTCATCGCCTCGGTGCAGTCCACCGGAACGCACGTCCGTCCCCTCATCATCATCCAGGACGTCGAGTCCTGCCCGCCGGCTCTCGACCGGACGGTCTATCGCATCGTTCAAGAGGCACTGACGAATGCGATGAAGCATGCACCGGGTTCGCCGGTGACGGTCGATATCGCGGTCTCGGCCGCCGGCGGTGTGCAGATCTCGGTGACCAATCCCCTCATCCGCACTCCGGACGCGCTGGAGCCTCAGCTGGCTTCGACCGGGTCCGGGGCCGGGCTGGTCGGCATCCGCGAACGCACCGAAATGTTCGGAGGCGAAACGTCGATCGGTGTGCGCGGTGAGGAGTTCCACGTCGTGGTGAGCTTCCCGCCGTTCCCGCCACAGACCTGAGCCGCGCCCTCGTGGCCCGCGTGCCCGTCGCACGCCTCCGCGAGGCCGTGATGGGGCACAGGCGCCCGAGGCACAGCGAATCGTGTCACGGGTCTCGGGTAGTGTGACGCACATGAACCACACCGTCTCTCCGATCCGCGTCATGATCGTCGATGACGACCCCATGGTCATCACCGGAATCCGAGGAATCCTGCAGGCGGCCGACGATATCGAGGTCGTCGGTTCGGCCATGAGCGGTGAGGAAGCAGTTGAGGCCGCGGCCCTCCACTATCCCGATATCGTCCTCATGGACATCAGAATGCCGGGAATCGGCGGGATCGAAGCCACTGAGCGACTGCTCAACAGCGTGCGGGCGCCGAAAGTGGTGGCACTGACGAGCATGAACAGCGACGACCATCTCTTCCGAGCACTCGAGGCGGGAGCCGCGGGCTATCTGCTCAAGGACATCGGCCCGGTGGAACTCGCTGTCGCGGTCCGTAAGGTCCACGCCGGGGAACCGATCCTCGCTCCGCAGTCCATGCGCCAGGTGATCGCCCAGATCACCTCGGACTCCGACCGTCGCCTGCAGCATGAAGCCGCGACTCTGCTCTCGGCACTCACCGACCGTGAAAGGGAGATCGCCGCACTCGTGGCAGAAGGCCTGTCGAATCAGCAGATCGCAGAGGAGACGTTCATGAGTCTGGCCACGGTGAAGACCCATCTCAACAGGATCAACATCAAACTCGACACCGACAATCGGGTCCGTGTCGCGACCACGGTCGTCCGGGCCCGAGGATTCTGAGCAGAATTCACCGTTTCTTTATCACCCACAGCAGAAGTGATTGTCCACGCCGTCTAAACTCGTAGCTGATGGTTGCTGAGTCATATGTCGAATCCGAGAAGCTGATCAGCAGCCCCACAGATCGTGGTCCTTGGAAGACTCGAGTGCGGGGGCTGCTGTCCCGAGCAACCTCAATCTGGACCCTCGCGATCGCCTTCCTTGCAGTCACGGCCGCCGCTGCCGGACCCCTGCGCGTCTGGGACTACACACTCAACCGGCGGTGGCTCTACCTGGCCGAACCCGATCTCGTCTGGTTCTTCCAGCACATCCTCGATCCCATCGCCGGGCAGGCCGTCTGTCTGCCGGTGCTCGCGATCACCGCGATCGTGCTGTCGCGCAAGAGACAGTCGTGGCGACCGGTCCTCTTCGCCCTCGCCACTGAGGCGGCCTTCTATCTCGGCATCGGTTCGATGAAGATCCTGCTCGCGCGACCGGCGACGACGCTGCATGACCCCCGCTTCTTCCAGGACGGTCTCCTCGGACTCGGCGGGCGCGGAATCAGCTACCCGTCCGGACACGCCGCCGAGGCGGTGCTCATCTACGGCGCGGTCGCCTACCTCATCTGTGCCTACAGCACCGTCTCCACCCGCACCGTGCGACTGCTGTGGTGGGGTGTCGCTGCGGTGAGCGTGAACTCCGTCATGGTGTCCTTCGCTCTCGGCTGGCATTGGGCGACCGACCTCATCGGCGGTCTCTTAGCGGGCGGACTCTTCCTGCGCATCCTCATAGCGGCAGACCGACGACGGCCCGTCCTGCGGACGTGATGAGGCGCGAGGTTCCGCCGTCCCGCAGACGAACCCGACAGTCACACGGCTCTCAGCCCAGCCTCACAACCAGGAGTCGTCGAGATCGGCGAACGTCGTCGACCGGCTCTCAACGAGGTCGAACCACGGGCCGGTCAGCGGCAGCTCATGAGTGAAGAAGTACCGCGCGGTTGCGATCTTGCCCTGCAGGAAAGATGAGTCTCCGCGGTCCTGGGCAGTCGCCTCGGCGGTCATGCCCTGCTGCAGCCACAGCCACGCCATGACGGTGTGGCCGACCGCTTCGAGATAGGTCCACGCGTTCTCCAGCGCCGAGACCGGATCCCCATCGGACCACACCGCGGCGGTCACGGTTTCGATCCGGTCGGCCGCCGAACTCAGCGCCGAGGCTTCGTCGTTCCAGGCAGAGGTGTCGGCCGCCTCGGCGATGGTCGTACGCATCTGCTCGAGCAGGACCCGCAGTCCCTCTCCCCCGGACATCACGACCTTGCGGCCGAGCAGATCCTTGGCTTGGATGCCGTGCGTGCCTTCGTGGATCGGGTTGAGCCGATTGTCTCGGTAGAGCTGCTCGACATCGTGGTCGCGGGTGTAACCCGCTCCTCCGAGCACCTGAATGGCGTGGTCGTTGGCTTTGAGGCACCATACGCTCGGCCAGGTCTTGACGATCGGGGTGAGCACGTCGAGCAGCAGAGCCGCGCGATCGCGCTCGGCCTGGGTTTCGGCCGTCTCGGAATCGTCGAGGAGACGAGCGGCGTAGAGGGTGAGTCCGAGGCCGCCTTCGACGTAGCTCTTCGAAGCCATGAGCATGCGCCGGACGTCCGCATGCGCGGTGATCGGCACCGGCGGAAAGTCGGCGCCCTTGGCTCCGTCGGGACGCCCCTGACGACGATCGCGGGCATAGC
Organism: Brevibacterium sp. FAM 24630; assembly: GCF_049804075.1. Classification (NCBI taxonomy): domain Bacteria; kingdom Bacillati; phylum Actinomycetota; class Actinomycetes; order Micrococcales; family Brevibacteriaceae; genus Brevibacterium; species Brevibacterium sp. FAM 24630. The sequence goes on along the minus strand of NZ_JBNBZD010000014.1, from coordinate 75,054 downwards.
GGAGGGCGTCGAGGTACCCGTGATAGCCCACGGCCACGGCTCCCGCACCGACTCCGATACGGGCCTCATTCATCATGTGGAACATGCAGGCCAGCCCCTTGCCCCGCTCCCCGACAAGGTAGCCGACGGCACCGGCTCTGCCGGCGGGAGTGTGGGCTCCCTCGCCGAAGTTGAGCAGAGTATTCGTCGTTCCGCGCCAGCCCATCTTGTGGTTGAGGCCCGAGAGGACGACGTCATTGCGTTCGCCGAGGCTGCCGTCGTCGTCGACGAGGTGCTTCGGCACGAGGAACAGACTGAGTCCTTTGACTCCGGGCTGGTCGCCTTCGGCGCGGGCGAGGACGAGGTGGACGATGTTCTCTGAGAGCTCATGGTCGCCGCCGGAGATCCACATCTTCGTCCCGTGCACGCGGAAAGCCCCTTCTCCTCCGTCCGGATCGGGCACGGCCTTCGTCGTGACATCGCCCAGCGAGGAGCCGACCTCGGGCTCGGACAGGCACATGGTGCCGAAGAAGCGCCCGTCGAGTTCGGGCAGGACATACTTCTCGATCTGCTCTTCGGTCCCGTATTCGAGCAGCAGGTTGGCATTTGCCATGGTCAGCATCGGATAGCTGGCGGTGGCGATATTGGCCGCTTGGAACCAGGCGAAGCAGGCCTTCGCCACGGTCTGGGGCAGCTGGATGCCGCCGACGGATTCGTCCATCGTCGCCGACAGCAGTCCGATGTCGGCGAACTGGCCGAGTGCGGCCTTGATCTCCGGGATCAGCGTCACCGTCTTGCCGTCGAAGGTCGGTTCATTGAGGTCGGATTTGCGCGCGTGCGGGGCGAACTGCTCCTTGGCCAACTCTTCGCTCGCGGAGAGCACCGAGTCGAAGACTTCACGCGAGTGGTCGGAGAAGCGCTGCCTGCTGCACAGCTGATCGACTCTCAGCCAGTCGTAGAGAAGGAAATCGATGTCGGTGGTCGAAAGGATGGACTCTGTGGTGGCCTGCACGACGCCATTGCCGGTGTTTTCATCAGTCACAGCTTCAGTTTAGGCCAAACGTTCGTTCAGTAAAGGACTGACCGCGGTTGCAAGCACGAGGCCCTGCCCGGTCCGCTGTGTTCCTGGGCAGGGCCCTGAGTCGCCTCTTCAGAACTGGATTCCCCTCGTGAGAGCACCATCGATGAGGAGATTCGCGCCCGACGTTCGGCTGCTGCACGGGCTGGAGAGGAAGACGACGCTGGCTGCGGTCTCTTCAGGAGTGCCCATGCGTCCGGTCGGGTTGAGTCCGAGCGCATAGTCGAAGAGTTCGGGGTCGCCGGTCTCGATGCCGGGCCATACACCGTTCGGGTGGTATGTGTTCCCCGGAGACACGGTGTTGACCCTCACTCCGGTCTCAGCCAGCTGCAGAGCCAACCCAGCCATATACCCGATGATTGCGGTCTTCATCGTCCCGTACGGGCCCGAAGCGAAGTCGGCCTCTCGACCCGAGACACTCGAGATGGCGATCAACGACCCGGCTTCGCTGTCCTTGAGGTGGGCGATCGTGGCTTTCGCCAAGTTCACCGTCCCCATCAGGTCGACGTTGAATGAGCGGTACCAGTTCTCTTCTGTGTCCGGTATCGCCAAGGCGCTGACATTGGCGACGACCATGTCGATTCCGCCGAATTCCTCAGCGGTGGACTCGACCCAGTTGTTCAGCGACGTGCTGTCGCTGACATCGAGCGCCGTTCCGATGACCCTCCCCTGTGCTGCGCATTCCAGTTCCGTGTCGGCGACTTCTTGAGTGCTGCGAGCACAGAAGGCCACATTCGCGCCCTCGGCGAGAAAAGCCTCGACGATTGCCCGACCGATTCCTCGCGTTCCGCCCGTGACCATGGCGGTCTTCCCGCCGATCCTCAGATCCACTTGTCGTGCCTCTTTCCCGAACTCACCACGACGCACATCACTCGGCTCAGTGACATGCGCCCCTCCGGCTACCGGAGTTCCCGTGCACGCCGACGCAGGTCCGCGTGGATGCCGTCGAATGCCGCGGCACTCGGCAGCAGAGATTTCGCCACTTTCGTCATGACGCTGTAATTGGTGTCGACCACGTTGGCCACCGGGACCAACGCGATCTGAGTCAGCAGCTGGTAAGCATCCATACTGTCCAGACCGAAGAGCTCCGAGAGCCAGCGGATCATCTCGACCTGAGAGATCCTCCACGAATCCTCCATCGGACGCGACGAGCCCACAACCATCCAGTGCTCATCGCTCTCCAACCGCGGCCACAGCGGAGCCCCTCCTTTGATGAGGTCGACGATGATCGTCGAATTCATCGCCCCCTCCACCGCGGTGCCGCATGCCTCACCTTCGCCCTGGCGGTAGTGACCATCGCCGATGGAGAACAGCGCTCCCTCGACATTCACACCGAAGTATGCGGTGCTGCCGACCCGCATCTCCGGCGTATCCATGTTGCCGCCGAAACGCTCGGGAGTCAGCGATGAGTGCGCTTCTCCCCCAGCGGGCGCGACTCCGACCGTGCCCAGCATCGGTTCGAGAGGCAGTGCGAGTTCGAAATCGCCTGCCCGGGTCTGGAAGCCCACAGTCTGTGCGGCAGTGTCGATGTCATAGATCCATACCGCTTCCGGAAGTGCGTCGTGGAGCAGACTGGTCCGGTCTGTGGCCGTCAGCCCGCCGAAGAACGGAATCGTCGCCGAGGCGCCCCAGCTGCGGGCGGGCGTCAGATCGACGATGTGGATGGCCAAGGTATCGCCCGGTTCAGCGCCGTTGAGGTAGAAGGGGCCCGTCTGCGGGTTGAGCCTGTGCGGATCGAGCTGCGCGCTCGGCACATCGGATCGTGAGGTGATCGCGTTGTTGAACGCGTCTTCGGACCACAGCCGCAATGCCGTGCCGGGTTCGATTGCGGCCACCGGTGCAACACCGCCGAAGGTGTAGGCGAACTGATCCGGCCGCGGCGCGAAGTCGAAGATCTCCATATCTCATGGTAAGTGATGGCGATCACGCAGCCAATGGCCTGCCGCAAGCACTCGGTCGTCCCTCCGACGGCGACATTCCAACCAGCTGATCGTGAATGCCCACTATGATCTCTCCTGGCGGTCTCTCCTGCCGCCACGCACTATGTGAAAGGCAGGCTCTATGCCCTCCCTCGTCGATTCGAGCCCGACGGGCTCCGGCCATCAGCCGCAGAAGTCGGGGCTCCTTCGGGTCCTGCGCAACTATCGCTTCCCGCTGTTCATCCTCGCCGGGGTCGTCATCGGTGCGATCATCGGACTCGTCTTCGGAGAGCGCGCCACCGTCATCAAACCCTTCGGCACTCTGTTCATCAATATGATGTTCACCCTTGTCGTGCCTCTGGTGTTCTTCTCCATCGCCTCAGCGGTAGCGGGAATGTCCTCTGCCAAGCGACTGGGAAAGATCCTCGGCGGCATGCTCGGAGTCTTCGCGGTCACCGGCATCATCGCCTCGGTCGTCATGATCGCAGCCCTGTGGATGACGAAGGCCACAGAGGGGGTCCAGGTCGAGATGTCTCAGCCCGACGACGTCGAGGAGGTCGGATCGATCGGCGATCAGCTCGTATCCACCTTCGTCGTCGACGACTTCTCGAAGATCCTCTCCGCCGAGCACATGCTCGCACTCATCGTCTTCGCCGTCGTCGTCGGCATCGCCACGTCGAAGATCGGTGAGGCGGGCAGGCCGTTCGCTCAGTTCCTCAACTCCGGCTCCGAGGTGTTCCTCAAGTTCACCTCGATCATCATGTACTACGCACCGATCGGCTTGGGCGCCTACTTCGCGGCCCTCATCGGCGAGCTCGGGGCGCAGCTGGTCGGCGACTATGTGCGCGCCTTCCTCGTCTACTACCCGGTGGCGATCGTCTACTTCATCCTCGCGTTCACTCTCTATGCCTTCTTCGCAGGCGGCCGTCGCGGAGTCACCCGTTTCTGGGGCAACATCATCGAACCGACGGCGATCTCCTTGGGCACGTCCTCCTCGGTGGCGGCGATTCCGGCGAACCTGCGAGCCGGCGAGCGCATCGGCGTGCCCCGCGATGTCAGGGAGACGATCATTCCGATCGGAGCGACGATCCACATGGAAGGTTCGAGCCTGTCCGCGATACTTAAGATCTCCTTCCTCTTCGCCGTCTTCGGCCGCGACTTCTTCACCCCGGGCAACATCCTCATCGGCGTCGCTGTGGCGCTGCTGGCCGGGATGGTCATGGCCGGAATCCCCTCGGGCGGGTTCATCGGCGAGCTGATGATCATCACCCTCTACGGCTTCCCGGCAGCAGCGCTGCCGATCATCCAGATCATCGGCACAGTCATCGACCCGCCGGCGACCACCGTGAACTCTGTCGGCGATCAGGCCAGCTCCATGATGGTCGCTCGCATCCTCGATGGGAAGGACTGGATGGACCAGGAGGAGGACGCACGAGCCACCTCCGCCGAAGCGTCGGCCGACACGACGTCCGCCGACCAGACGTGATCACGATTTGATTCCGTCAGGTCACTTGTTTTCGTCATACTTCTGCGGCTTCATCGTCGGTGACTCCGAGCCCTGGTCGAATATCTCGGAGATGCCGCATGATCGCAATGAAACATTCGCAATCGGACTTCGGCTTCCAAGCCTTTGCTCAGGCTCCGGGCGGTGCTTCTCACTTGGGCGGACGATACTCAGCTCCAGCAATGACCACGATCTGCAGGAGGATTCGCCACCATGTTCATCACCGCCGCTCACCGTGTGTCTGCCGCAGCGGCCGCCGTCGTCCTCGGCAGCGGTCTGCTCTCGGCCGGTCCGGCCGTTGCCGGAGAGCCGTCCGGCGCGCAGACGACCGCATCGACATCGACTGAGTCGGAGGCGCCTGAAGTGAGACGAACGGCAGCCGACACACACAGCGTCGGTCACCCGAACACCGCCGCGGACTATGCGGACGGCCTCATCCGCGCGTGGGTCTCAGGCACGACCGGCGACCTGGAGAAACGAGCACGGCCAAAAGTCGTCAGAGCTCTCACTGCGCAGGGGGATGCTCATGTGAAGCAGTGGAAGCGCGTGGCCGCCGACGCCGACGAGACGACGGCCACCGCCGTCTATGCCAACCGGACGACCGGCCGTCTGCTCACTCTCGAAGTGGACAGGCATGCCGCTGCGAAGAACGCGGATCGCGCCGTGCTCACAGCGCGCTTCACGAGGTGAGAACTGAGTCCGGACCTGCGGGTACACTCGGAGACCATGGTCACTCTTGAGGCTTTTCCACGTCGCCGCTACAGTTCCGGACCGACTCCGCTCGAACATCTGCCGCAGCTGAGCGCGCACCTGGGCGGGCCGCAGATCTGGGTCAAGAGGGATGATCAGCTGGGACTGGCCCAAGGCGGAAACAAGACGCGCAAGCTCGAGTTCCTCATCGCCGATGCACTGGCGCAGGGAGCCGACACCTTGGTCACCGTCGGCGGCGTCCAGTCCAATCACTGCCGCCTGACTCTCGCCGCGGCCCGTCGTGAAGGGCTCGACTGTCACCTCATCGTCGAAGAGGATCTCGGCCCCGAAGGGACCGGCCTCGGTCCGGCAGGGTCGAATCCGCCGGAGTTCACGGGCAACTTCCTGCTCTTCGATCTCCTCGGCGCCGATTCGGTCACGGTACTCGGCAACGGCGCCGACCTCCTCGGTGAGGCCGAGTCCCTGGCGGAGTCCCTGCGGTCAGAAGGCAAGAATCCTTATGTCATCCCTGTCGGCGGTTCGAACCCGATCGGTGCCCTCGGCTATGTCGACTGCGCGCAGGAGATGCTCAATCAGTTCGCCTCGGCGCGGCTCGAATCCACGACGATCATCACACCCAGCGGTTCGGCCGGCATGCAGGCAGGCCTCATCGTCGGTCTCCAGGCGGCCGGCAGCAGTACCGCCGTGGTCGGGATCAATGTCAGCCGCGCACGCGAAGACCAGGAGACGAAGATCAACGGTCTCGTCGGATCCACCGCCGAGCTTCTCGGCCTGTCCCCGGCCGCCCGGAAGCACACGGTGGGACTCGGCGACTATTACGGTATCGGATACGCCCTGCCGACTGCAGGAATGGTCGAGGCCGTGCGACTCTTCGCCCGCACCGAGGGGATCCTCCTCGACCCCGTGTATACCGGCAAGGCGGCTGCCGGTCTCATCGACCTCGTCCGGCAGGGCAGGTTCTCCGCAGAGGAGAATGTCGTCTTCATCCACTCCGGTGGGGTGCCCGGACTCTATGCTCGGGCTCAGGCATTCGCCTGATCACCACGCATACACTCGCTCACACGATCAGCGGAAGGCGCAATCATGACAGTATCGACAGCAGACCTCTGGGACGAGCGCGGCGATGAGCTGTACTCCGTCGCGCTGAATTTCGGAGATTTCGGGGCCAAGATCTCATTCTCCGGCCCCGCCCGCACCATCCGGTGCTTCCAGGACAACGCCTTGGTCAAGCAGACTCTCAACCAACCCGGTGACGGCGCCGTCCTCGTCATCGACGGCGACGGTTCGATCGCCACCGCCCTGATGGGCGACATGATCGCCGAGGCGGGGGTCAGCAACGGGTGGTCCGGAGTGGTCATCAACGGAGCCGTCCGCGACCGTGAAGCTCTGGCCGAGATGGAATTCGGCATCAAGGCGCTGGCCAGCAATCCGCGCAAAAGCGCGAAGGACGGAGTCGGAGAGATCGACGTGCCCGTCGTGATCGGCGGGGCGACGATCCGTCCCGGAGCGATGGTCTTCGCCGATGCCGATGGGGTCGCTGTCGAGAAATAGGTCGAGCCCCCCCTCGAGAAATGGAACCGACAGAGGCCGACGCAGAGGTTCTGCGTCGGCCTCTGTCGTTGGCCTGTTGTCCCCGGAGTCGGGCCTGAGGGGGCGGCCTCAGCGGTGGAGGGTGTCGAAACTCTGTTCTGCAGCGTCCCAGACATCGGCGACGACGATGCTTCCATCGCTCGTGAGCTTCTTGACCGTGTCTCGGTCGTAGAGATACGACCACTCCCCGGCCGACACGTCACCGGTGACCATGAGGATGTCGTAGTCGAAGGCGGCCTGCGAGGCCGCTTGGACGATGAGTGCGGTCGCTTCCATGTCCGCTGCCCGCTGCTGGTCCGACGTGAAATCGACGTGGAGGCGGTCGGCTTCGTTCTGCGCATCGAAGTCCGGGTTCGTCTCCGATTCAAGATGCACCTCGACCCCATCCAGCGATTCCGCCACATAGTCGGACAGGTCTTCGAGCGAGTCGAAGCCCTGTGTCACAACCGACATGGTCTGCGTCGGAGTCGAGTCCGCCGCGGGCTCTTCGTCGCTGGAGCCGCAAGCGCTCAGAGGCAGCACCAAGGCAATCGAAGCTGTGCAGATGAGACGGGCAACTGACTTCATGGGCACCAGCCTATCGGTGCAGCCCCTGCCCGAGTGCGGCACCCCCAAAGCCGAACGCCTCCGCGAGGAAGCCGGCTGGCTTTCGGTTGAGCCCGATTCCTCCGGGTGCCTCTCCCCTCACGCGCGAATCAGCGTCACGAGGACACGTGCTCGACCGCGGATTCGGGACGCAGGTCGAGCCGGCGCAGAAGCTGAGCGTTGAGCGCCACGACGATCGTCGAAATCGACATGAGGATGGCACCGACGCTCATCGGCAGGACGAAGCCGATCGGCGCCAGGATGCCTGCTGCCAGCGGAACCGACAGCAGGTTGTAACCGGCCGCCCACCACAGGTTCTGCTTCATCTTGCGGTAGGTTGCCCGGGAGAGTTCAACGATCGAGAGCACGGAGCGCGGGTCGTCGGACGCGAGGATGACTCCAGCCGAGCCGATCGCCACATCGGTGCCGGCGCCGATGGCGATGCCGACGTCGGCCTGCGCCAGTGCAGGCGCATCATTGACCCCGTCGCCGACCATCGCCACCTGCCGACCCTCGTCCTGCAACTCAACAACCTTGGCAGCCTTGTCTGCGGGATGGACGCCGGCGTAGACGCGATCGATGCCGAGATCGGCAGCCACGGACTTCGCGACCGCCTCGGCGTCACCGGTGATCATCACGACCTGAGCACCGATGGCGTGGAGGGCCACAACAGCGTCGCGTGACTCCGGACGAATCTCATCGGCCAGCCGCAGCGCGCCGATGACCGCGCCGTCGACCAGCACGTGAAGGATGATGGCGCCTTCGGACCGCCACTGGTCGGCGATCTGCGCCTCTGCAGCATCGTGTTCGGCCAGCAGCCTCGGCCCGCCGACCTCGACGGTCCGACCATCGACGACAGCCCTGACACCGACTGCGGGAGACGAGGAGAATTCGGCTGCGGACGGAACGTCGAGGCCCTGTTCGTCCGCGGCCCGGACGAGAGCCCGCGCCAGCGGGTGCTCACTGTCGGCCTCTGCCGCGGCAGCCAGACGGAGCACTTCGGCTTCTGTTCGTGCCGAATGAGCGCCCGGCACCACCTCGACGCCGGTGACCGTCGGTTCACCCTTTGTCAGGGTTCCGGTCTTGTCGAACAGGACGGAGTCGACGGTGCGCATCGTCTCCAGCGCCAGCCGGTCCTTGACCAGCACCCCGGCACGAGCAGCCCGCTCGGTGGCGATGGACACGACCAGCGGGATCGCCAGGCCGAGGGCATGCGGGCAGGCGATGACGAGGACGGTGATCGTCCGGACGACCGCGGAGTCCGGCATGCCGATGAGCGACCAGACGACGGCCGTGACCACGGCCGATCCGAGAGCGAACCAGAACAGCCAGGCCGAGGCCCTGTCGGCGATGCGCTGGGCCCGGGACGAGGAATTCTGGGCATCGGCGACGAGTTTGCGGATTCCGGCGAGCGCGGTGTCCTCTCCGATCGCCGTGATCTCGAGCCGCAGCCCCGAGTCCGTGGCCACGGTCCCGGCGACGACGGCATCGCCTTCGCCACGGCGCACAGTCGCCGACTCTCCGGTGACCATGGATTCGTCCATGCTCGCCGACCCTTCGAGGATGCGACCATCCGCCGGCACGGACGACCCCGGACGGACGAGGACGACGTCACCGACCACAAGGTCATCGGGCGACACCACCACCGCCTCGCCGTCTTCGATCTTCTCCGCCTCATCCGGCAGCAGCGCCGCCAGACTGTCCAGCGCCGAGGTGGTCTGCGCAAGCGATCGCATCTCCATCCAGTGCCCGGCAAGCATGATCACGATGAGCAGCGCCAGCTCCCACCAGAAGTCGAGCTGCGGGTCGAGGAGACCGAGGGACGATCCCCATGATGAGACGAAGGCGACCGTGATCGCCAAGGCGATGAGCAGCATCATCCCCGGGCTGCGTCCCTTGATCTCGGAGACGCCTCCGGTCAGGAAGGGCTTGCCGCCCCAGACGTACATGACCGTGCCGAGGATCGGCGCGAGCCACGACAACGCTCCGACCAACCCGGCATCGGGGACTTCGTAGCCGACCAGATGGCCGAACATCGGGCTGAATGCGACGACGGGAACGGCGATGACGAGCATCATCCAGAACAGTCGTCGGAATTGCGCGACATGATCATCGTGGCCGGCGTGGCCGGCATGATCCGCGTGGCCGGCTCCATCTGCGGCACCCTCATGTCCGCCGAAACCGCCGTGTTCCTCGTGATCCGAATGCCGATGAGTGCGATGCTTGTCCATACCCTCAACATATACCCCCATAGGGTATTGTTCAACGGTGATTCACCCCACCACGCAATCTCGTGCAACCCTGGCTCTCCGGCGGCTTCCGGGCCTATCGTTCGAAGACACCCGCTGCCGCGGCACCACTCGAAGGGAAACATGATGAGAGCAGCACGGTTCTACGACCGCAAAGACATCCGCATCGAAGACATTCCGGAACCGGATCTCCTGCCGGGCACCGTCGCCATCGACGTCGCCTGGTGCGGAATCTGCGGAACGGACCTCCACGAATACCTCGAAGGTCCGATCTTCGTCCCACCGGCAGGCCACCCTCACCCGATCTCCGGAGAATCTGCACCGGTGACGATGGGGCATGAGTTCTCCGGGACGATCACCGACCTCGGCGAGGGCATCACCGACCTCAAGGTCGGACAGACGGTGGTCGTCGAGCCCTACATCATCGCCGACGACGTCGACACGAGCATCGGTGAGAGCTACCAGCTGTCCAAGGACATGAACTTCATCGGCCTCGGCGGGCGCGGAGGCGGCCTTGCCGAGAAGATCGTCGTGCAGCGTCGCTGGGTGCATCCGATCGGAGACATCCCCCTCGACCAGGCGGCGCTCATCGAACCGCTCTCCGTCGCCCACCATGCCTATGCCCGCTCTGAAGCGCAGTCCGGTCAGGTCGCCATCGTCGGTGGCGCGGGGCCCATCGGTCTGCTCACGGCTGCGGTGCTCAAGGCCGAAGGCCTGACCGTCTACATCTCCGAGCTCTCCGAAGCCAGGAAGAAGATGGCCTTGACCACCGGCGTCGCCGACGAGGTCTTCGATCCTCGCGACGGTGACGTCGCGGAGGCCGTCCGGGAACGCACCGACGGCAGGGGCGCCGACGTCGGCTTCGAGTGCTCTTCGGTGCCGGTGGTTCTCGACATGCTCCTCGACGCAGTCCGACCGGGCGGGGTCATCGTCAATGTCTCGATCTGGGGCCACAAACCAGAAGTGGACATGCCGAAGCTCGTCCTCAAAGAGATCGACCTGCGCGGAACGATCGGCTACTCCGGCGATCACCCGTCGACGATCGAGTTGGCGGGCAGCGGCAAGATCGATCTCTCGGCATTCATCACCGCTCGCATCGGCCTCGACGAACTCATCACCGGCGGATTCGACGAACTCATCGACAACAACGAACAGCACGTGAAGATCATCGTCGATCCGCAAGCCTGACTACCCGGACACCAGCACGAACAGGTCCTCCCGCCGCTCTCCTCACACCACAGCGTGTCGGAGCAGAGCGACGGGAGGACCTCCTCCTTTCGTCGGGGAAGTGGATCCGCAGCCACCCTCTCGACTCCCCGCGGCCACGCTCGCCCAGCCAACCGCGACCGCGCGGAGGAGTGTTGCGGGCCACATTGGTCTGCGCTACAGTCGCACTATCGGTTTTACAATCGATTGCAACAATGAATGCAGAAGATGCGAGGCTGCGGCGAAATGCACGGCGACTGAGACCGATCCTCCCGACCCCGGTTCGCTGACCATCGACCGCTGCGAAACCACATATCAATGGAGAAATGGAGTCCACATGTCAAAGAAGATCTTCGTGTCCGTAGGAATCGACGTCGACGCCGTCGGAGGCTGGCTGGGCTCATACGGCGGAGAGGACTCCCCCGGCGACATCTCCCGCGGCATGTTCGCCGGCGAGGTCGCCGTCCCCCGACTGCTCGAGCTCATCCGCCGCCGGAGCATGCCGGCGACCTGGTTCTGGCCCGGTCATTCCATCGAAACCTTCCCTGAGCAGTTCGACAAGGTCGTCGAGGCCGGACACGAGATCGGCGTCCACGGGTATTCGCACGAAAACCCCCTGGCCATGACGCGCAAGCAGGAAGAGGAGATCCTCGATTACTGCACGGACCTCATCACCGAACGGTCCGGCACGAAACCCGTCGGCTACGTCGCACCCTGGTGGGAGTTCTCCACGGTCACCAACGAGCTCCTCGCCGAGCGCGGATTCCTCTACGACCACTCCCTCATGCACGATGACCACACCCCCTACTACGTTCGCGTCGGCGACGAATGGACCAAGATCGACTACGACGCCGAGTCCGCACACGAGTGGATGAAGCCCTTGGTCCGCGGCACGGAGACGGATCTCATCGAGATCCCTGCCTCCTGGTACCTCGATGACCTGCCGCCCATGATGTTCATCAAATCTTCCTTCACCTCGCACGGCTTCGTCTCACCACGCGACATCGAGGATCTCTGGCGCGACCAGTTCGACTGGGTCTACCGCGAGATGGATTACGCCGTCTTCCCCATCACCATCCATCCCGATGTCTCGGGCCGTCCGCAGAACCTCCTCATGCTCGAGCGCCTGTTCGATCACATGGCCGCGCACGAAGGCGTCGAATTCGCCTATATGAAGGACGTCGCAGCCGACTTCGCTCAGCGCTCACCTCGGAAGAAGGGCTGAAGCGGCCCCGGTCGGTGAGCGGTGCGTCTGATGAACCATTCACCCACACAAGGAGAGGAACCAATGAGTAACGATGACGGACTGGCCGGCAAGGTCGCTGTGATCAGCGGCGGTGCGAGCGGAATCGGACAGGCACTTGCTGTGGCCTACGCCCGCGCCGGAGCCCACAGCGTGGTCAACTACTTCCCCGGAGACGATCACGACGTGCAGCAGACGATCACCGCCGTCGAGGCCGAAGGCGCCAGGTGCATCGCGCTGCCCGCCGATGTGCGCAGCACCGAAGAGTGCGAAGCCATGGCACAGGCCGCCATCGACGAGTTCGGGCGACTCGACATCGCGGTGGCTGCCGCCGGAATCCTCCGCCGCAACGCCCTCGACGATATGACTGACGACTCATGGGGCGAGATGCTCGATGTCGACCTCAACGGCGTCCTACGCGTCTTCCAGGCAGCAGCGGCGAAGATGAGCGAGGGCGGAGCGATGGTCGCCACCTCTTCGATCGCCGGCGGAGTCTACGGCTGGGAAGAGCACGCACACTATGCGGCTGCCAAGTCCGGCGTCCTCGGTCTGTGCCGGTCTCTTGCCGTCGAGCTGGCACCGCGGGGCATCCGCGTGAATGCGGTCATTCCTGGGCTCATCGAGAGTCCCCAGTCACTGGACGGGGCGAATTCTCTGGGCAAGGAAGGACTCGAGGCCGCGGGTTCCATCATCCCCTGGGGCCGAGTCGGCACCACGGACGAATGCGCCCGCACCATCCGGTTCCTCACCAGCGATGACAGCGCGTATGTCACGGGCCAGGAACTCATCGTCGACGGTGGGCTGACCATTCGCTGGCCCAGCTGAGACACCGCCCTGAGACACACCATCTGGAAGAGGAACACATGACACAGGAACAGCTGAAGTCCAAGGTCGCGCTCATCACCGGAGGCGCCAGCGGAATCGGAGCCGCGATCGCCCAGCTCTTCGTCGAGCAGGGAGCCGCGGTCGCCGTCCTCGACATCAACAGCGAGGCGGCAGAAGCCTCTGCCGCGTCGCTGTCGAACAGCGGAACCGCCATCGCTGTCACCGCAGATGTCACGGACGCCGAATCGATGCAATCCGCGGTCGATCGCGTGGCGCAGCGCCTCGGCGGGCTCGATATCGTGGTCTCGGCGGCGGGGACACTCGACGAGACTCCGCTGGCCGAAATGAGCGTCGAAACGTTCGAGAGGACGATCGACATCGACCTCAAGGGAGTCTTCCTCGCCGCCCGCTTCGCACTGCCGCACCTCCAGCGCCGAGGCGGCGGCAGGATCATCAACGTCGCTTCGCAGCTGGGGATCAAGGGTGGAACCGGACTGACCCACTATGTCGCGGCAAAGGCTGGCGTCATCGGCATGACCAAAGCGATGGCCCTCGAGCTGGCTCCTGAGAACATCCTCGTCAACTCGATCGCTCCCGGCCCGATCCACACGCCTCTGGTCGACGGCCTCAGCGATGAGTGGAAGCGCGAAAAACAGGCCGAGCTGCCGATCGGCCGCTTCGGAACTGCGGAGGAAGTGGCTCCGACAGCACTCCTTCTGGCGTCCTCTCCCGGGGGCGATCTCTACACCGGGCAGACGCTGGGACCCAACAGCGGAGATGTGATGCCCTGATGTGCGGTGCCTGCAATTCGTCACGGGCAGTGTCGGAGGCCACGGCCCACGTCAATGAGAAGGGCGTGAAGTATCGGCTGTTGGGGCAGCTGCGCTCTGCCTTGCCTCCCGGTCAGACACTTGTGACCATGCAGGACCGGTGGGCGCTGCGCGGCCGGAACGGCTCGCATCTCGTCTTCGACGACATCGACGAGCTGCTCGCCCATGTCCGCAGCCGATTCGGTATCGACATCAGCGGTTGGAGGCACGGCCGCGTCGAACGCACCTGATCTCCCGAGCACATCGCCCGCGCCACATGATCCGAGTTCTCTGTGCGAACCGAGCACGCCCAGCTGCCGGGCCCTGCTGCCCGGTCGTTCCTTGCGACCGGGCAGCCCGTGCGTTCACGGCTGGTTCGCGAGCGGAACAGATGACTCCCTCACCACCAGCTCCACGGGCAGCTGCACCGACTCCGGATCGCCCCCGCCGATGATCCTCAGCAGTGAGGAGGCTGCCAGATGTCCCAGCTCGCGGGTGGGGCTGACGATCGTCGAGAGCGCGATCGGAGTGGCCTTGGCCAACGAGATGTCATTGAAGCCCACGACGAATACATCGTTTCCCGGAGTCAGACCGGAGCGCGAGAATTCGCCCAGAGCGCCGATCCCTGCCGTGTCGTTGACGACGAAGGCGCCGAAGGGTGCGTCGCATTCTGCGATCATCTCCCGAGCCGCCAGGATTCCGTCCTCGGCGTAGATCCCGCCGTTGAGGTGGAACCCGTCGATCGGGGTCCGACCCTGTTCTCTGACCGTTCGGATGAATCCCTCGGACCGATTGACGAGGTTCTCGGCGTAGTCCATCGCCCTGTACACCACGAGGGGACCATCGGTGAGTTCCATGAGATGTTCGGCGGCCAGGACTCCCCCGTGGAAGTCATCGCAGGTCACTGACCGGTGCCCTTCAAGGGGACGGTTGAAGAGCAGATACGGGATACCGGCCTTCTCGACCTTGGACAGCACTTGGGACCCGACCATCGCATCACCGAAGAGGATCCCGTCGACCCCGCGCTGAATCGCGACGTCGAGTTTGGCCAGCTGAACCTCCGGATCATCCCCCGTCGAGAGCACCATGCACTGGTACCCCTGCCCCTGCAGCTCTTCCTCGATCCCCTCGTACATGAGGGCGAGGACTTCATCGCGCAGACGTGGGACGAAGACGGCGATGAGCCTGGTCGTGTTCGTCCGCAGCGACGAAGCGGTGAGATTGGGCGAATAGCCCAGCTCGTCGGCGATCTCCCAGATGCGCCTGCCCTTCTGGGTTCGGATAGAATCCCGATCCCGGCCCAGCGTGCGCGAGACCGTCGACACGTCGGCATCGGCGGCAGCGGCGATATCCGCCATGGTGATGCGGCTGGCTCGCCTACCCTCGGAACCGCGTGGACTCTGCATCTTCCCATCGTACAAACATCGGCGCCTGTTCTCCTCGCTGCACACGTGCATTGCTCCTGCTGAGGCGACTTCCTCCACCGCCGAGGTGGTGGTTTTCGCCCCAGCGGCTGCTCAGTCCGCGCAGCGCAGGTCGCCGACGGCCTCGGCAAGAGCGAGAAGCTGACCTTCATTTCCGGATCTGGAAATCAGCTGCACGCCCACGGGCAGCGGTCGCCCCGCGCCCCATACAGGGATGTTCACGGCAGGCAGGCCGAGCACGCTGAAGGGAATGGTGTGATGCAGTGCCACTTCACGCACCGTCGATCGTCCTGCGGCGAAATCGGCGCGAGCGCCGACCGACGGAGCCGCCACCGGCGTCGTTGCGCACAGAAGAATGTCCGCACCGCCGAAGACCCCATCGGAGTGCTCGCGCATGGTGGTCAGTTCCTCAAGGGCAATGACATACTGCCACCCGGGGATCTTACGTGCGCTTTCGAGCCGGCCGCGGACTTCCGGCTGGAACAGCTCAGGGTGGTCGGCCATGTTCTCGCTGTGCACAGCAGCGGCTTCGGCACCTTGGACGAGATCGTAGAGCTCGATGGTTCGTGCAGTCTCAGGCAGTTCTCTCCTCGTCATCCGGTGTCCCATCTCGGCAAGCCTGGAGCGGACGGTCACGATCGCCTCGGCGACCTCGGGTTGCAGATGTGACCACTGACCACCTTCGAGTTCGGCGATCGTCAGCCGGGCCGAAGCCGCTGGAACTTCGATCGTCTCTCCGGTGAGTGCCGTCCACAGATCACTCAGCCCTCCCGCGCTTCCGGCCATCGGGCTGACCGTGTCGAGGCTCTTCGAAAGCGGGAAGACGCCTACCGAACTCAGCGAGTTCGAGGTCGGTCGCAGACCGTAGACTCCGCAGAAGGCGGCCGGCGTGCGCCCGGAACCTCCGGTGTCCGTTCCCAACGCCAGATCGACAGAACCTTCGCCCAGGAGCGCCGCCGACCCTGCGCTGGATCCGCCCGCCATCCGAGTGTCATCGTGCGGATTGAGAACAGGTCCGCTGTTCGTCACATCTCCGGTGGGACCGTAGGCGAACTCGTGCGTGGTCGTCTTGACGCCGACGATCGCCCCGGATCGGCGCAGCTCGGCTACGACCTCGGCGTCCCCGGATTTCGGGTCCCCTGCACGCAGATCGGAGCCGCACCGAGTGGCGATTCCGGCGACGTCGATCATGTCCTTGATGGCCACGATGCGTCCCGCCAGCGGCGAGCCTCGGCGGGCAGCCGATTCGATCACCGTCTCGTCGATCCGGCTCGCGTCGACGTCGACGATCGCATTGAGGCCGCGCGCTCGGGAATCCGGATCCCGCAGGGAATCGAGTGTCCTTCGGGATGCAATCAGCTTTGAGTTTCCGTCCATCATTTCGCTCCCATCGCTTGTGCGCTCCGTCATACCCCAGCCTCGGTGGATCTGATCGCCGATACGCCCAAGCGGCCGGGGCGAACGAGAGCCATTGCGATGACTCCGATTCCGGTCGCGATACCGGTGGCGATGAACATCCCGCCGAAACCATTGGCACTGACGATGTAGCCAGTGACAGTCGGTGCTGCGACCGCCGCAATGTTCGCGATGAAGTGGGTCATCCCGCCAAAGGTACCTGTGCGCTCGGGCGCTGTGTCGATGACCACGGTCCAATAGACGGCATTGGGCAACGAGTTCAGCGCATTGCCGATGGCCATCACGGCCAACACTGCTACCGCTGAGTTCAGTGCAGGAATGAAGAGGAAGCAGGTGGTTGTCAATGCCAGGGACACCATCGCGAAGCCGCTGCGAGCGATCCACAGACTCCCGGTTCGCCGGCGCAGCCAGTCACTGATCCGCCCACCGTAGAGCACAGTGATGCATGCGCCGATCCAAGGAATCATACCCAGGTACCACAAAGAGCCGAGTTCGAACCCGAATTCGGACTGCAGGTAGCGCGGAGTCCACGTCAGAATCATAA
Organism: Brevibacterium sp. FAM 24630; assembly: GCF_049804075.1. Taxonomy (NCBI): domain Bacteria; kingdom Bacillati; phylum Actinomycetota; class Actinomycetes; order Micrococcales; family Brevibacteriaceae; genus Brevibacterium; species Brevibacterium sp. FAM 24630. The sequence goes on along the minus strand of NZ_JBNBZD010000014.1, from coordinate 57,972 downwards.
AGTTCACGTACATAAAGGCGAAGTAGCCGATAGCGTTGAAGACCAGTGTGCGGCTCTTGAAGAAGTCCCACCAGGCGAGTTTGCGGCTTGGTTCGTCGATAGTAGTCTCTACCGCGAGGACCTCGTCCTGGCTCCGAATCGTGCGCAGCTCGGCCCGTGAAACACGAGGATTGCTGTCGGGCCGATTGGTGAAGATCCGAAGCCACCAGAACAACCACACGAACCCGGCTGCGCCGAGAATGACGAAGACCCAGCGCCACGAGCCGGTGAGTGTGATGAGTCCGACGGCAATCGGCGCTGTGAGCAATGCGCCCAATGGGGTTCCGAGCAAACCTACGGCGGACATGAAGCCGCGCTCCTTCACAGTCGCCCAATTGGCGACCGTTCTATTCACCGTGGCATAGGTTGGACCTTCAGCCAGTCCGAAAGTAATACGGAAGACTGCGAAACCCACCAAAGCAGAACCGGTCAGGGCAATACCCAAATCCCCGGCGAAGATGACGCCGACCACGAGAACCGACCAGCTCAGCGTCGCTACGGTCCACATCCACTTCGGACCCATCTTGTCGGCGAGGAAACCACCGATTAGTGCTCCGAACATATAGCCATATCCGAAGAAGCCGAGTACATTGCCCCACTCGGCGGGGTCGAGCGAGTACTCGCCCATGATGCCTTCAGCAGCATAAGAGATCGCTCCCCTGTCGACGTAGTTGATGACGGTGATGATGACGATCCCTGTGAGGATTACCCACCGAAACTTGTCGGCGAAGATCCTCGGGCGGGGTGTTTCGACTGCTCGCCTTCGAGCATTGTTATTAGACATGATGAGAACGTTATAGCGTCAGTCACATTTTTGTAATCGATTGCATCCCAAATGTCGGCACTGCCCGGACAGCCACAGCACCCGTCGCCGGCCGCGCTTCGAAACGAAAAGCCGCCGCAGTACATTGCATAAATGTTCATGTATGCGCAATACTTGCTCATACTGCTCAACTTGGCATCCGATGATCTGGTTCGACAGGCGAACGTCGGCACCATGTCGACGCTCAGACTCTCGGACAGCGGGAACGCTGCGAGAGTCACCCCGGATCGACCCCGGCCCTGAAACGGGACCGGCCTCACCGCGGAGGACACACATGGACCTGCAACTCATCCTGGCACTCGTCGCCGGCATCGTGACGATCGTCGTCATCGTCCTGGCCACCCGACTCGATGCCTTCATCGCCCTACTCGTCGCATCGATCGTCACCGGCATCGTCGCCGGCCAGGATCTGCTCTCACTCGTCGACGCCATCACCACCGGCTTCGGCAACACCCTCGCCAGCATCGGCATCGTCATCGGCCTCGGTGTGGGAATCGGCAAGATCCTCGAGGTCTCCGGCGCCGCCGACTCCCTCGCACGAGCATTCCTCCGCGCCTTCGGCAAGGGACGGGAACCATGGGCCATGGGCACTGTGGGCTCCCTCGTGTCGATTCCGGTCTTCTGCGACTCCGGCTACGTCATCATGAACCCGCTGGCCCGGTCGATCGCCCGAGTCAAGAGGGGCGGGTACATCACCCTCGCACTGGCGCTGGGCTGCGGAATGACGCTGACGCACCATATGGTGCCGCCGACACCGGGGCCGCTGGCGGCGACGGGCATCCTCGGTGCCGATATCGGTGCCGTCATCCTCACCGGACTGATCTTCACCGTCGTCCTCCTGCCCGTCGTCGTCATCTACGCCCGCTGGATCGGTCCGAAGCTCGAACCCTTCCTCAATTCCCAGGTCAGGCACGATGTCTACGGACGCGTCGCAGCGGGATCGGCCGGGCCGCACCCGACCGGTGGCAGCGGAGTCGACACCGTCACCGGAGACGATCCCGAGACCACCCCCACCGATGAGACCGCTGCGACTTCGCGGAAGAGCCCCGGAGCCTTCCTCGGTTTCCTCCCTCTCATCGTGCCGCTGCTGCTCATCGTCGCCAACACCGTGTCGACAGCGATCGACAAGAATGCCCAGGGAGAACTCGCCGGAGACGCCTACGAACCCTCAGCGTGGGTCGCACCCCTGGCCTTCCTCGGCAACCCCGTCGTCGCCCTCATCATCGGGCTCGTCCTCGCCGTGTACACGCTGCTGCCCCGGGTGACGCCGAAGAACGATGTGCAGAACTGGCTCGCCGAAGGCGCAGCTTCAGCCGGCCTCATCCTGCTCATCACCGGTGCCGGCGGCAGCTTCGGCATGGTGCTCACCGAATCCGGTGTCGGCGACGCCCTGGCCGAGGCGATCGCGTCGATCAGCCTGCCGGCGCTCCTCGTGCCGTTCCTCATCGCCTCGCTCGTCCGAGTGGCGCAGGGCTCGGGCACGGTCGCCATGATCACCGCCGCCTCTGTGTCCGCCCCTCTCGTCGCCCCTCTGGGACTCAGTCCCCTGGTGGCGGTGATGGCGTGCACCGCCGGTTCGATGGTCTTCTCCTACTTCAACGACTCATACTTCTGGGTCGTGACCCGCTTTTCAGGTCTCGACGGAATCAACGCCATCAAGGGCTGGTCGGGCATCACCACCGCCGTCTGGGCAGGTTCCATTCCGCTCCTCTTCGTGCTCGATCTGGTCGTATGAATCAGCAGAACGGGAACAGCGGCCCCGGCCACGCCCAGTCGGGCTCCCGGATCCTCATCATCGCCGACGACCTCACCGGAGGAAACGCCTGCGGTGCGCTCTTCGCCGAGGCGGGTCTGCGCACGATGACCATCACGGACACCGGCCGGGCCGTCTCCATCACTGCGGCTCTGGATGAGTACGATGCCATCGTCGTCAACGCCAACAGCCGGCATCTGCCGCCGGCCGAAGCGCAGGCGATCACCGAGGAGATCATCCGCGCCGCCGGTGAGGTCGACATTCTCTCGTGTCGAATCGACACGACGCTGCGCGGCAATGTCGGCGCCACCGCCGAGGCGGCCCTGCGCACACAATCGGACCTGCAGACCGCACGTCGGTCCTTCGAGTCCGAGGCGACGAGCACCGGTGGTCGGGCTGCCGATCGGGTCGTCGGCATGTGCATTCCGGCCTTCCCCTCCTCGGGACGCGTCACCGTCGGCGGCCGGCAGCTCATGCATGGTCGGCTGCTCGAAGACACGGAGCTGCGCCACGACGTCCGCTCCCCCGTGACGACCTCGCTTGTCGCCGACGTCCTCGCGACCGGAACCGACCTCGAATGCCGCACAATCGACCTGGCGACCGTGCTCTCCGGCCGGACCGCTATCCGATCCGCGCTCCTTGGCGCAATCGCTGCCGGAACCGAGGTGATCATCGTCGATGCTCTCACCACCGAGCACGTCGATCTCATCGGGGACGTCGTCGCCGAACTCACGCGCGAGATCGCGAACAGTCCGGCCGAAGCGACGGCAGGCAGCGCACGGGCGGCGGCCGGGCTGAATGCCGGCGAAGGGCTCCGGTGGGTCGCCATCGACCCGGGTCCGGGCACCCTGGCCCTGGCGCAAGCGCTCCTGCCCGACCGCACCGGCAGCATCCTCTTCGGCGTCTCAGGATCGGCCACCGAAGTCACCCGCAACCAGCTGGCCGAACTCTCCGAAGACCCTTCCGTCACCGTCATGCGAGCAGTCCTCGACTCCGAGGGTCTGCCCGACGTCGAGGCCACCTGTGCCGCCGTCGGCTCCGTCACCTCGGCGCGTGCGATCATCGTCGCCACCGTCGTCGATGCCACGGACCTGCGCGAACTCAGCGACGAGCAGTCTGAGCTCATTCCGCTGCGGCTGGCCCGCATCGCCTCTGAGGTCATCGACTCGCACGCCGTTGCCGGCCTGTACACCACGGGCGGAGACGTCACCGCTGCGGTGCTGAGCGAACTCGGCGCTGTCGGGATGGAGATCGATGCGGAGATCATCCCCCTGGCCGTCGGCGGGCGCATCGCCGGTGGCTCAGCCACGGGGCTGCCGATCGTGACGAAGGGCGGGCTCATCGGCGACTCCTCGACTGCTGCGATGTGTCTTGACCACCTGAGCACCGCATCCCGAGCCACACGTCCCTGACCATTGATAACCCGATCCGTCCACAACAACACTGAGGAGTACGACATGACCCCACCAGCACTCGCCGTCACGGTAGGCGACCCGGTCGGAATCGGACCGGAGATCACCGCCCAGGTCCTCGCCGAATTCGCCGGCCGCGACGATCAGCATGGAATCGCCGTCGCCGATCTGTCGGTGATGAAGCGCGCCGTCGAGGTGCTCGGCCTCGATGTGGAGCTGCGCGCCATCTCCGACTGGTCCACTCCATCCGCCGGAGAAGGAGTCATCGACGTCTTCGACATCGGAGTCCTCGGCGATGACCTGCCCGATTGGGGCGTCGTCGATGCCCGTGCCGGTCGGGCCGCGGTCACCGCCATCGAGCTCGCGACCGAAGCGGCGATGGCCCAGCAGATCGCCGGCATCGTCACCGGCCCCATCAACAAGGAGGCCGTGTGGGAGTCCGGGTCGAAGCACCTCGGGCACACGGAGATGCTCGGCGAGCTCACGGGAGTGACGAAGCAGGACACGATGTTCGTCGTCGAGAACACGAAGGTTCCCGACCACAAGCTGCAGATCTTCTTCGCCACCCGTCACATGTCGCTGCGCAAGGCCCTCGACGCGCTCACCGTCGACACCCAGGTCGATTCGATCGAACGCGCCCACCGGGCCCTCCAGCTCTACGGAGTCCCTTCGCCGAGGCTGGCCGTCGCCGCTCTCAACCCGCACGGTGGTGAGAACGGGGCCTTCGGGGATGAAGAGATCGAGATCCTGCGCCCCGCCGTCGAGAAGGTCAACAGCGCCGGAGCCTTCGAAGTCGCCGGACCGGTTCCTGCCGATTCCGTCTTCCACCAAGGACTGACCGGACGGTACGACGGCATCCTCTCCCAATACCACGATCAGGGCCATATCCCGTCGAAGACCTGGGACTTCGACGGGACGATCTCGGTCACCGTGGGGCTGCCGATCCTGCGCACCTCGGTCGATCACGGCACCGCCTTCGACATCGCCGGGCAGGGGCTCGCCGATGCGGGAACCATGCGCTCGGCCTACCGGGCTGCCATCGGCTACGCGCCCTTCGTCGACGGCATCCGAGCGGAGTACCTGCCGAGCTGAGGAGTGCATCATGGCGATTCGCACAGGCACGCAGAAGAGGCGCGAGGAGATCCTCGCTCTGCTCAAGACCGGCTCGTGGACGATCTCCCGTCTGGCGCGAGAGCTCGACACCTCTGAGTCGACGATCCGCAGGGACCTGCGCGACATGGACGACGCCGGGGATGTCATCCGCACCATCGGCGGTGCCACCGCCGCCGGTTACGTCGAGCCACCGCTGGGCCAGCGCATGGAGCTCCAGGCCGAGGCCAAAGACGCGATCGCCACATGGGCTCTGGCCCGGTTGAGCGATCCGAGTGTGCGCACCATCTTCCTCGACGCCGGGTCGACCACGGTGCGTCTGGCCGAGCGCATCCGCAGTCGGGGCGATCTCACCGTGGTCACCCGCGGTTTGGAGATCGCTCTGGCGCTGGCCGTGCCGATGGGCCCGAAGGTGATCATGGTCGGCGGCGAGGTCTCGACCAAGTCGCATGGAACGACGGGGGCGCTGAGCGATCATGCCCTCGGCAGGATCCACGTCGATATCGCCTTCCTCGGCGCTGATGCCGTCGATCCTGCCAAGGGGCTCGGCGAACCCACGCTCGACGAAGCTCATACCAAAGAGCTCATCGCCGAACACGCCCGCAGCGTCATCGTGCTTGCCGACAGCTCCAAGGCCGACCGCGATGTGCCGGCCTGGGCACCCATGCCCGAAGGCTGGGTCTGGATCGATGAGGACGGACCGCGCACTGTGCCATGACGGCTGTCAGCCGAGCTCGAACGCGGTGCCACCCAAAAGGAATGGTGCGGCTGAGCTCCTCGGCGGCAGTCGAGAGGCAGCCGCGCAGCCGCGTCAACCTGTGAAGGACATGGTCAGTCGCCGCGAATTGAGGAAGAAAGCACCAAGACCGGCGCCGATGAGCGAAGCACCGATCGTGACGACCCAGGACAGGTGCCAGCCCCCGGCCGCCGCGGCGATCGAGGTGAGCACGACCGGTCCGATGAAGTTCGCCGCGTTGTAGACCTGGATCATCAGCCCCATCACCGCAGAGGCGGATCCGTCTGCCGGCGCCGCATCCACGGCGATCCGGGTGACGGTCGCCGGGATCAGCGCGGCGACTCCGGAGAACACCACGGCCGCCGCCAGCTGGATCCAGACTCCCCCGGACACAGCTGACCAGTCCGGAGCGAAGATGACCACAGTGGTGATGACCATGCTGGTCATACCCGTCATCACCATCGCGCGAGGTCTCACGCCGCGATTGAGCATCTGTCCGGCGATCACATTGCCCACACCATTCACTCCGCCGACGACGGCCGTGGCCAGGCCGACGACGAGGCCGCTGTGCCCACCGACGATGTCCGGCAGGAATCCGATGATCGCACCCCACTGCAGCGTGTAGCAGGCGAAGATCAGGGACATGATCCACGGCATCAGCGTCTTCAGGGTGTGTCCGATCTTCGACAGCGCCGGCCCGAGATCAACCGAATGCGTCGAATCGCCGGGCACCGTCCGCAGACTGATGGGGATCATCGCCGCGGTGAGCACCCCCATGACCATCCACCAGAACTGCCAGTTCACCCAGCCCATGCCATCGAGGAGAACTGTGGAGACGAGCACGGCGAGGAACACGGCGATGCCCTGGAACGCCGACCACCATCCCATCGCCACCGAGGCCCGGTCCTGACTCGTGTTCTGACGGATCAGTGGTGGTGCGACGAGGGTGACGAGCAGGAATCCGATGCCTTCGAAGCCGCGAGTGGTCATCAGCTGCCAGGTCTGCTGCGAGAGGGCACCGACGAGTGAGCCGAGCGAGAGCATGGACAGCCCCACGAGCATCGTCGTGCGCAGACCGATGCGTTCGGAGAGGATGGAGCCGCTCAGTCCCAAGACCATCGCTCCGACCTGGACGATCCCCAGCAAGGTCCCGGATTGGACCAGGCTCATCCCGAGATCCTGGCGGATGAAAGTCAACGCGCCGGGCAGCTTCCACACATGCATCGCCGCGACGACGCCGCATGCCACGATCGCGATCCAGGTCCGGTCGTTGCCAGGCACCGGCGAAACGGCATCGGTCCGGTGAGGAAGAGTGGGCATGGGGAATACCCTACTCGGCTCGGTTCTGCTCCTTGGCGTGGTCCTGCTCTTTGGCCATCTGCCTGACATAGATCGGCGCGGCGAGCAGCGACGGCAGCATGACGAAGGCCACCGGGACGGCCGTGATGACGATCGCCGACTGCAGGGCGTCGACCCCGCCGTCGCCGAGGCTGATGAGCACTGCGGCGGTGATGCCGATGAGCAGCGCCCAGGTCGCCCGCAGCTTCGGAGACGGCTCACCAGTCCGCATGCACGACTGCGACATGGCAAACGACATGGAGTCCGTGGTCGTCGCCACGAACGTCATCGTCAGAAGGAGGAATCCGAGGCTGATGAGCAACGACAGCGGCAGGTTGTCGCTGATGGCCATCACTGCGGCGGGCAGTCCTCCGTCCGTCAACGGTCCGGAGATCGACCCGGCGGACTGCTGCTCGAGGAAGATGCCGGTTCCTCCGAGGACTGTGAACCAGAAGGTCGTCGCGATCGGAGGCAGAACAGTGGTGCTGATGAGCAGGTCCCTCACGGTGCGCCCCTTGGAGATGCGGGCGACGAAGATCGACATCAGCGGCGCATAGCCGAGGAACCAGCCGAAGAAGAACACCGTCCAGCCCGAAAGCCACTCGGTGTCACCGCGATAGAGCGTCATGCTGAAGAAGTCGGTCATGTACAGAGCGAAACCGCCGAAGAAGCTCTTGATGACGAACCAGGCCGAGCCGAGCACAAGGACTGCGGCCATGAGACCCAGAGCCATCCAGACGTTGGCGCTTGACAGGAATCTGATTCCTCGGCTGACACCGGAGAAGACGCTGACCCCGGCAACGGCCGTGAGCACAGCGATGACGACCAGCTGCACCGGGTAGATATCGGGAATGCCGAACAGGGAGTTCAGTCCGTAGGAGACCTGCAGGCCGAGGAAGCCCACGGGACCGATCGTTCCGGCAGCCACGGAGATGATGCAGACGACGTCGACGACGGCGGCGATGGGTCCGGTGGCGGCACGCTTGCCGAGGACGGGGTAGAGCAGGCTGCGCGGGCGCAGCGGCATGCCCTTCTCTGCGGCACGCATCATCACGATCGTTCCCAGTGAGCCGAGGATCGCCCAGGCGAGGAACCCCCAGTCGATGAAGCTCGTGGCCAGTGCGGCGGCCACGGCGTCGAAACCGCTGCTGCCGCTGTCGGTGAAGTACGGCGGGGTCGTCGCGTAATGGTACATCGGTTCGGCCGCCGCCCAGAAGACTCCTCCGGCAGCGAGCAGGGTCGTCATGATCATGGCGATCCAGCTGAAGCGATTGAAATCCGGCCGTTCCTGACTGCCCAGCCTCGCCTTGGCCCAGGGGGTGAAGATGAGGACGAGAGCGATGAGGAATGTCGCCAGCAGAAGGAACTGCCAGTACATGCCGAAGATGTCCGCGCACGCAGCGAATGCGGTGCCGACCCACGATGACATCTGCTCGGGGAGGATGAGTGCGAAGACGACGAAGAGCCCGATGATGCCGACGCTGGCGCCAGCCACGGGAAGGTCGATGCGTCCGCGCGTCCTCACCTCGGGAGCCGCACCGTCCTCGACCGCGGCCGGCGGCGTCTCCTGCTCGACTGATCGCGGCTCTGCTTCGGTCCTGTCCATGTCTCTGCTGCCTTTCGGGCTCCACCGAACCGCTGTTCGAGGTGGGGCCGCACGTTGCCATCGATCGTTCTGCCGGGATTCGCAGCGGCCCAGTCCAGGGCCTGCGTTTCGCATTCGGGCAACGAAGGCGCCGTGATGTGTCCCTCACTCCGGCGTTTTCAGACGACTGTCAGGACGAGCTTGCCTGCCGTGCGATTGGTCTGCAGCTCCTCGTGCGCCCTGGCCGCTTCTTCCAAGGGGAACGTGCCGGCGATCGAGGCACGCAGCTGACCGGTTTCAACGAGATCGGCGATCGCCGTCATTCCTGCATGGTCGGCTTCGACGAGGATGTTCTCGATGCGCATTTCCTGCGCTGCGGCCTGCTCGGACATGCCCTCCAACGGGATCGGAATGGTCGAGACGAGGATTCCGCCTCTTCTCATCGTCTGCAGCGAACGCGGCTGGTACTCCCCACCGATCGTGTCGAGAACGATATCGATATCCTGCGCCGTCTCGGCGAAGTCGACCTCGCGATAGTCGATCACCTCATCCGCGCCCAGATCACGGACGAAGTCGTGCTTCGGTGCGCTCGCGGTTCCGATCACATAGGCGCCCCGGGCCTTCGCGATCTGCACAGCCAGATGGCCGACTCCTCCCGCAGCGGCATGGATGAGGACCCGGTCGCCTTCTGCCATCGCGGCGGTGTCGACGAGAGCCTGCCACGCAGTCAGAGCCGCAAGGGGGATCGCCCCGGCCTGCACATGGTCGATGCCCTCCGGCTTCGGGACGAAGGCACGGGTCGGGGCGAGGACGAATTCGGCATGGACCCCCACACCGAAGGGATACGGCAGCATGCCGAAGACTTCGTCGCCGGGCTTGAACAGGGTGACTCCGATGCCCACGGACTCGACGACACCGGAGACGTCCCAGCCGAGGACGAACGGCGGTGCTGGGAGGAAGGCACGGTGGCCTCGGTGCTTCCAGTCCGTGGGGTTCATACCAGCAGCGTGGACGCGGACGAGGATCTGGGATGGGCCCGGCTTCGGAACGGGCAGCTCGACCTCGTGGAGGACTTCGGGGCCTCCGAGCTCGTCCTGGCTGATGGCCCGCATCGTGGCCCTGTCAGAGATGACTGATGTATCCGCGTTCGTTTCCGTCATGGCCCCATCCTCCCGCGTCTTTCGGGCGAGCGCCAGGGGGCGTCGGCCGGTTCGAAATCGCTGCGCGGACGAAGGTTCCGTCCGAGCGCCGAGGAGATCCGATGCCGATGCGAAGCACCGAAGCGCGAAGAATACTCCGCACTTCGCTCAGCACGAAGTCAGTCATGAAAGAGACTTTGCGTCAAGAGAATTCAGATAACGATAACTGGAGAGTTTCCTGAGAAACCCCGCGAGGGCGCCGCTTCGTCGTCGACAGAACATTTCCCCAGGTCAGACGCTCACATTCCTCGGAGGTTGACGTAGACACGCCGACGGCTTGACAGACCCTGGGACGTTGAAAGGCCCTCTCGATGCTCGTAGCGTTCGTAATCGCTTCTCTCTTGAGGGCCACCTCGATGATGGCCCTGCACGATCGGAGGATCTTGTGAGTAACCCCAACACACATCCTGACGCCCAGGCCCCTGCCGAGGCAGACCTCAAGACGGTGCGCAAAGCCGTCGGCGCCTCAGCGCTGGGCAACGCCACCGAATGGTTCGACTACGGCCTCTACGCCGTATCCATCGTCTACATCACCGAGCACTTCTTTCCCGGCAGCCATGGCCAGCTCCTGGCGCTGCTGACCTTCGCCGTCTCCTTCATCTTCCGCCCCCTCGGCGGCATCGTCTGGGGACCGATGGGCGACCGACTCGGTCGCAAGCGCGTCCTGGCCCTGACGATCCTGCTCATGGCCGGATCGACATTCTGCATCGCGCTGCTGCCCAGCTTCGCGACGATCGGCGTCGCTGCACCGATCGTCCTCGTGCTGCTGCGCGTCATCCAGGGCTTCTCCTCGGGAGGCGAGTACGGCGGAGCCGCGACCTTCATGGCCGAATACGCACCTGACAAGCGCCGCGGCTTCTTCGGCAGCTTCCTCGAATTCGGCACTCTGGCGGGGATGGCCGCCGGCTCGCTCTTCGTCCTGCTCCTGCAGCTGGGCCTCAGCGAAGAATCCATGATGGCTTGGGGATGGAGGATCCCGTTCGTCTTCGCCGGCGTCCTCGGCGTCGTCGGACTCTACATGCGTTCGCAGCTCGATGAGTCCCCCGTCTACGAGGAACTCGACAACGCCGAACAGGGCAAGTCGGTCAAGGAAGTCTTCCGCATTCTGTTCACCGACCACTGGAAGCAGCTGCTCATCCTCGGCGGAATGGTCATCGCGGTCAACGTCGTGAACTACACGCTGCTGTCCTATATGCCTGCCTACCTCCAGGGGCCCGTCGGCATGGGATCGAATGCCTCGCTGACCGTGATGTTCTTGGCTCAGGCGTTCATGATGATTCTCATTCCCTTCGGCGGAATGCTCTCCGACAAGGTCGGGCGCAAACCCGTCTGGTACTTCTCCCTCATCGGACTCTTCGTCGCAGCGATCCCGATGTTCATGCTCATGGCCAACGGCTTCGTCTGGGCCCTCGTCGGCCTGGCGGTTCTCGGGCTCCTCTACATTCCGCAGATCTCAACGATCTCGGCGACGTTCCCGGCGATGTTCCCCGGTCCGGTGCGCTTCGCGGGCTTCGCGATCTCCTATAACGTCTCGACCGCACTGTTCGGCGGCACCGCGCCGTCGGCGGCCGAGGCGCTCATCGGTGCCACGGGCAACACACTCATACCGGCCTACTTCGTCATGGGCGCCTGCCTCATCGGCTTCATCGCGGCGCTGTTCATGAAGGAGACCAAGGGCGCTTCACTCCGCGGATGCGGTCTGCCCGAAGCAGGAGCCGACATCGTCTTCGATGAGCCTGTGCTCTCCGGAGCGAAGTGATCGACGCGTCGACCTGACGAATCGTCTTCGCCCGAACCGCCCGACGGCGCTACAGCGGACATCTTCGCTTGCAGCGCCGTCGGTCATCTGAGTCCAGGGGCTGGACTGGTCTCGGTCCGCCGACTATCGCGACCAGTTCTTCGCCGGCAAAGCCGCGGTCAGACGCCCACAGCTCAATCCCCGGCGACTTCGAGGATGACCTTGCCGCGGACAGAGCGTTCGTCAAGCTCCTTGAGCGCAGAGGCGGCGTCCGTCAGCGGGTAGGTCGCATGCCTGAGCGGGTTGAGGCGTCCGGCCGCCAGGTGCTCCCCCACGGCCTCCCACTGCTCGTGGATATAGGTCGGGCTGCCCCAGGTCGCCGCACCCCAGGCGACGCCGTCGACGGAGATGTTCTTGAGCAGCAGTCGGTTGACCTTGATCGAGGGGATCTCCCCAGCCGTGAAGCCGAGGACGAGCAGGCGTCCGAACGGAGCGAGCACGCGCGTGGAGTCAGTGAAACGATCTCCCCCGACCGGGTCGAAGACGAAGTCGACGCCTTTCGGGCAGATCTCCTTCGCCGCATCCTTGAAGCCCTCGGCAAAGACCACATGGCTCACACCGAGTTCACGCACCGCCTCGGCCTTCGCCTCGGTCGAGACAACCGCGATGACGTCGAGCCCCATGGCCAGCCCTAGCTGCACTGCGGCCGAGCCGAGACCGCCGGCGGCGCCATGGACGAGCAGGCTCTGACCTGGCTGCGCATTCGCTCGCACCCGCAGCGCGAAGTCGGCGGTGAGCACGTTCATCGGCATGCCGGCCGCATCGGCGAGCGTGACAGCGTCGGGGACCTTCACCGTGGCTTCGTCACCGGCGACGAGGTATTCGGCGAACGTGCCCGACCCCGTGATCGCCGCAACCCGGTCGCCCACGGAATAGCGGGAGTCCGGCCCCACCTCGACGACGACTCCGGAGGCCTCGGATCCGAGCGTGAAGGGCAGGTCGTGCTTGACCTGGTACATGCCGCGAGTCTGCAGCAGCTCAGGGAAGGTCACCCCGGCATACGCAACCTCGATGAGCACCTGTCCCGGTCCCGGGACCGGACGCTCCACCTCGGCGAATTCGACATCGTCGGGACCGGTCAGAGCGGTGACGCGAATGGCTTTCATAGTGTCCTCACTGTTGCTTGGTCACACACGGGGCCACCCCGGCCTCGGTGTCGGTGATCACTTCACCTCTATCACATCGGAGGCAGTGACCGTGATCACTTTCACCGCTTGACTCCCTCGCGTGGTTTGAATACTGTGAACTCAACTGAACGATTGTTCACTCGGGAAGGTCAAGGATGACGCAGGAACCGGCAGGATTCGATGCGCAGCGCATCGGCAGATGGATCGAACGCAGGTTCGGCATCAGCGACTACGACGTCGAAGTGATGTCCGTCGGGCGTTCGAACCTCACGTTCACCATCACCGTCGACGGTCGACCCCGCTGGGTGCTGCGCCGCCCGCCCTTGGGCCACGAGGGCGGCAGCGCACACAACGTCGCCCGCGAGGGCCGGATCATGGCGGCCCTGTCCGACAGTGCCGTCCCAGTGCCGAATGTCCTCGACATCGTCGACGATCCCGAGGTCCTCGACGTGCCGTTCGTCTTCATGGACCACTGCCCCGGTTCCCCGCTCAACACTCCCGCTGACTGGGCGGAGCTGCCGGAGACGAACCGACGCGACTGTGCCTTCGCAATGGTCGACGCACTGGCGGCCATCCACGCTGTCGACATCGACGCGGTCGGCCTGTCCGATCTGCGACGACCCGGCGGACTCATCGAACGACAGCTGCGACGCTGGCTGGGACAGGTCGAGGCGATCGCCATGCGCGAGACCCCAGCCATCCACGAGGTCCACGATGCGCTGCTCGAGGCCATGCCCGATCCGGCCGGGTCCCCGGTGGGAATCGCGCACGGAGACTTCAAACCCAACAACATGATCTTCTCCCCGACCGGCGCGGTCAATGCCGTCGTCGACTGGGAACTCACCGCCATCGGTGAAGTGCTCACCGACCTCGGCTATTTCGTCGCAATGCTCACCGTCCCCGAGGAGTACACGAGCATCTGGGTTCCGCGGGCCTCAGACGGGTTCCCCACCACGGCCGAACTCATCGACCGCTATCAGGAGGTCAGCGGCCACGAAGTCCACGACGTCGGCTACTACTCCGCGTTCGCGATGTGGAAGCTCGCCTGCATCCGCGAAGGCGTCTACACCCGCCTGGCAACGGGGAAGATGGGCGACCTTGACCTCGATCCCGAAGTCGCCGGCGAAGGCGTCGAAGACCTTGCCCGCCAAGCCCTCGAACTCCTGGAGAGATCATGACCTCGCATGTGTCCGGCAAGTCAGTCATCGTCACCGGCGCCGCCGGTGGGATCGGTGCCGCCCTGGCCGCCGAACTCATCGACCGCGGTGCCGCGGTCGTCCTCGCCGATCTCTCCCCCAGCGTCGCTGACACCGCGGCCGCGCTCGGCAGCAGCGCTCACGCGTGGACCGGGGACGTGTCTTCGGTGGCCGGGATCAGCGAGCTCATCGCCTTCGCCGATGACCGCCTCGGCGGGGTCGACGCGTACTTCGCCAATGCCGGGACCATCGGTCCGGGGATGCTCGGGGACTCCGATGAGAACTGGGACACGATCATCGATGTGAACTTACGTGCTCACGTCCGTGCCGCCCAGGCCCTGGTTCCGCGCTGGCAGGATGCCGGTTCGGGGTATTTCGTTGCGACTGCCTCCGCGGCCGGTCTGCTCACACAGATCGGGTCGGCCGCCTATTCGGTGACCAAGCACGCCTCGGTCGGGTTCGCCGAATGGTTGGCCATGACGTACCGCGAGGACGGAATCCGCGCCTCGGTGATCTGCCCGATGGGCGTGAACACGAACCTCCTCGATGCCGCAGGAACCGACGGGGGTGCAGCACAGAAGGCAGTGACCTCAGCGGGGACTGTGCTCGAAGCCGACGAGGTGGCGACCATCGTCGTCGACGCGGTCGAAGACGAGCAGTTCCTCATCCTCCCCCACCCCGAAGTGCTCGAGATGTACCGGATGAAAAGCAGCGATTACGACCGGTGGCTGCGCGGCATGTCGCGATACCAAGCACGTCTCAACGACCTCTGATCCTCACCGAACCCGACGAACCACAACGAAGCAGAAGGAGCCCACGTGTTGGAAACGACCGAACGGGGACGCGAATATCAGGAACGCCTCACGGCGTTCATGGACGAATTCGTCTACGCAGCCGAACCGATCTACCACGAGCAGATGGCCGCCGCGGCCAGTCCGCACACGCAGCCGCAGGTCCTCGAGGACCTCAAAGCCGAAGCGAAGAGGCAGGGACTGTGGAACCTGTTCCACCCGCACCCCGAATGGGGCCCGGGCCTGACGAACCTCGAATACGCGCCCCTGGCCGAGATCACCGGTCGCAGCATCGAGATCGCGCCGGAGGCCATCAACTGCAACGCCCCGGATACCGGAAATATGGAGGTCTTCACCCTCTTCGGCACCGATGAGCACAAGGAGAAGTACCTGCGCCCTCTGCTCGAGGGCACGATGGCCTCGGCCTTCGCGATGACCGAACCGGCCGTGGCCAGTTCCGATGCCACGAACGTCGAGATGCGCATGGACCGCACCGACGAGGGCTTCGTGCTCAACGGCCGGAAGTGGTTCGCCTCCAACGGCATGCACCCGAACTGCCGTGTGCTCATCGTCATGGGCAAGACCGATCCCACCGCCGAGGTGCACCGCCAGCAGTCCATGCTCGTCGTGCCCATCGACGCTCCCGGGGTGAATGTGGTCCGCAACCTTCCCGTCTTCGGCTATGCGGACCGGGAAGGGCATGCCGAGATCGTGTTCGAGGATGTGCTCGTGCCGTTCAAGGACATCCTCAAGGGTGAGGGCGAAGGCTTCGCCATCAGCCAGGCCCGTCTGGGGCCCGGACGCATCCACCACTGCATGCGCGCCATCGGGGCCGCCGAACGCGCACTCGAGCTCATGGTCAAGCGTGCCGAGGAGCGGGTGACCTTCGGTGAGAAGCTCTCGAGCCGGGCGAACATCCAGGACTGGGTCGCCGAGTCCCGGATCGAGATCGATCAGGCCCGACTGCTCACCCTGCATGCCGCGGACATGATGGACAAGTACGGCAACAAGGTCGCGAAGAACGAGATCGCCGAGATCAAGGTCGTCGCCCCCAGCATGGCGCTCAAGGTCATCGACCGGGCCATCCAGGTCCACGGCGGAGGCGGCGTCACCGACGACTTCCCGCTGGCGAGGCTGTGGGCGCACATGCGCACACTGCGTCTGGCCGATGGCCCCGACGAGGTGCACAAGCGGTCGATCGCCCGCAATGAATTCAAGAAGTACCGCGGCTGATTCCACGTCGGCCGCGATACAGTGAAACACCACCGGGCCCGCCTGATGATGTGCGGGCCCGGTTACGCCGAGAAAGGATGTTCAATGACGAACAGTTGGTTCGACTCCCGCCCCTGGTTGACCACCTTGGGAGATGTCGCTCAGGAACCGTATGTGCTCCCGGACTCCACCCCGCTGGCCGACCTGGCAGCGACCGTGGCGGCCCACGGGGATGCCGAGGGCATCAACTACTACGGATTCAGCCTCACCTGGGCCGAATTCGACCAGTGGTCGACCGCCTTCGCCGCTTTCCTCACCGCACACGGCATCGGGCCCGGTGATCGCGTGGGCATCTACGATCAGAATTCTCCCGCCTTCGTGGTCTCGACCTACGGGATCTGGAAGGCCGGCGGCACGGTGGTTCCTCTCAACCCGATGTATCGCGGGGAACTGACACACATCTTCGCCGATTCCGAGATCAAAGGGCTCGTCGTCTCTCAGGCGGCTTACCTCGACCGGGTCAAGGACTACGCAGCGGATCTCCCCCTCGTCGTGCTCAACGACGACCGGAATTTCCAGACCGAAGGGCCGGAAGCGATCTTTGGGATGTTCGCTCAGATGCCGCGTTTCGCAGATCTTCCCGCCGAAGACGGCCGGTTCGAGTTCTCCGCGGTCGTGTCCGACAACCTCAGCACCGACTTCACCCCGCACTCCCCCGAACCGTCCGACCTCGGGCTCATCGCCTACACGTCGGGAACGTCCGGAAGGCCGAAGGGCGCTGCGGCAACGCATGCGAACATTTCGAGCAACTCCCGGTACTGCCTGCGCAATACCGACCATGAAGTCGGCGACGGTTTCGTCTCCCTCGCACCGCTGTTCCACATCACCGGCTTCATCTGCCAGTTCCTCGCGGCCGTGGCCGGCGCTGCCCGGTTCAGCCTCAACTACCGGTTCGATCCCGGTTCGCTCATCGACCTGTGTGCTTGAGAGAAGCCGTCGTATATGGCCGGTCCCGCCACGATCTACACGGCGATGCTGGCGCATCCGAACTTCGCAGCGGAGAAGTTCGCATCGTTCAAGTCGCTCATGTCCGGAGGCGCACCGCTGCCGGAGGGGCTGGTGAACAAGTTCGAGGAACGCGCGAAGATCTATGTCGGACAGGGCTACGGTCTGTCCGAGACCTGCGCCCAGGTCGCTACCGTCCCCCGCGGCTTCAAGGCGCCGGTCGACCCTGACAGCGGCAACCTCGCCTGTGGCCTCCCCCAGCCCGACGCGATGATCCGCATCCTCGACGACAATGGTGAACCAGTCGGCCCGGATGAGGTCGGTGAAGTCGCGATCTCCGGTCCGCAGGTGGTCTCGAGCTACCTCAACAATCCGCAGGCCACTGCCGAGCAGATCCCGAACGGCGAGCTGCACACCGGTGATGTCGGTTTCATGAACGAGGACGGCTGGCTGTTCATCGTCGACCGGAAGAAGGACATGATCAATGCCTCGGGTTTCAAGGTCTGGCCGCGTGAGGTCGAGGACGTCCTCTACATGCACCCGGCTGTCCAGGAGGCCGCCGTCGTCGGTATTCCCGACGACTACCGCGGAGAGGACGTCGCGGCCTTCGTCACCCTGCAGCCCGGCGCCGAGGCGACCGCGGAGGAGATCATGACGTTCTGCCGCACGAAGCTCGCCTCATACAAGGCTCCGCACCAGGTGAGCTTCATCGATCAGTTGCCGAAGACGAGTTCGGGCAAGATCCTGCGCCGAACCATTCGGGCCGATGCCGTCGAAGCCGCCGAGGCGGCGCGCAGGGCGGCGACGAACTCGAAGTGAGGCTGCGCGGCTGAGTAACCGACGCTTCGGAGGAGAGAGGAAGGGCCGCTCGCCGGATCCCGCTCCAGGAATTCAAGACAACCGGTGCCGGTCACAGGACTACCGGTGCCGGTCAGGGGATGCGGGAAGCGGGGTATCGGTCGGCTTCGCTGATGATCTCCGGGCTCAGGTCCTCGTCGTCGGCGATCCCCACCGTTTCCCACCGTCCGTGGACCGGGCACTTCTGGTATCGGTAAGCGCCGAGACGGATTGACTTGAACGACACCAAGGGGATCCAACGTGTCCGGTAGTACCCGCCGCCTGAGCAGCGGACGATGACTTCGTCTATGTATGTCTTCTCAACCATGGCCTCAGATTAACGCATGGCAGCTGTACAGCTGAGGGGGAAAGCAGGCTGTTTGCCGACGTCAGACGGGAGTGGCCGACCTCAGGTCAGGCTGACGGTCTCCGCACCGCCGATGGCGCCGAAACGGTCGGGCTGGCAGGTGAGCAGGATGACCTGCGCGTTGCGGCCGACATTGCCGAGGATGACGTTGAGCGCGGCCAACCGCTTCTCATCGGAGAAGCCGAACGCGTCGTCGAGGATGACCGGAGCACCCGAGCTTTCGTCGACAAGCGTGGCCACGGCGAGTCGGCCGATGAGAGCCAGCTGCTCCTTCGTCCCGCCCGACAGCGAGTCGAAGGCGACCGTGCGGCCGTTGAGTGTGCGAGAGACGATCTCGAGGTCCTCGGAGATCTCCACCGACAGTCCTTGACCGAAGATCACCCGGCCGAGGCGTTCGATCTGCTCCTTGAACGGGGCCACGTACTTCCGCTGCGCTTCTTCCTTGTGCGCAAGCACGGTCTCCTTGAGCACCCGGATCGCTTCGGCTTGACGACGTACTCGGTTGAGGTCCGATCGCAGCGATTCGAGCTTCTCCTCCGCCGCTTTGAGCTGATCGTAGATGCCCTCCCCGGCCCGGTCATCGATGAGTGCCGAGAGACGGTCGACTTCCTGCCGGTCGGAGTCCTGCTGCTTCTGTTTGCTCTCGAGCAGCTGAACGGCATTCTGCAGCCGCATCTCCAGGGTCTCCGGATCTGCCGCCTCGTATCGTGCACGAGCCGACGCCGCAGCAGTCGCAAGTTCCTCCGAATGCTCTGCTGCGCTCGTGACCGCGGCCTCGAGTGCCTCGTCGGATTTCGCTTCTCGCTCAGACGCGAGTCGGGTGGTGAGGGTCTTCAGGGTCGTCGACGCCTGCTCGAAGTGGGCCTGGGCGCGAACCGCCGCGACTCGCGCCTCGTCTCGATCGACGCGAGTGCGATCGAGCGCCGCCCGCGCGGACTCGACGGCTTCCTGTGCACTCTCACCGCGTGCTGTTGCCGTTTCAACGGCCTTTTCGAGGTCTTCGACGGAATCTTCGTCGCCGTTGTTCTCGTCTGCCGAGTCACCGGCCAGCAGTTCGGCCCGAGACAGCGCCGCGTCGAGTCCGGCTCGGTCGTCATCGCCGATGAGCACACGCAGGGTGGAGTTCGCTTCGGCCAGAACCGCTTCGGCTGCGGTGCGCACATCGGCGCGCTCACGCGCCTCGGCGAGGGTGTCGACCCCGAGCCGGTCGAGTTCGGCGTCGAGCGCGGTCTGCGCGGAATCGACCGCCCGGTCGAGCTCGGCCGGTGACTGGCCGGGGCGCACAGTGATGTCGGCGGCCCCATCGATGATGATCCGCATGTCTTTGACGACGGCGAATTCTTCGGTCGAGTCTGCTGATAGTGCTGTGCCGTCGATGCTGACGCTCCTCGCGCCGAGACGGGTGGCGACGATCTGCGCGGCAGCGGCAGTCTTCGTCTTCTCCGCGATCCGCACCTCGGTGACGAGACTGCTGAGACGGTCGACATCGGCGGCGGTGACGGAGATCGATCCGATGTTCGCCTTCGCCTCGGTCGCCTTCTGCTCCTGTTCGCGGATGTTCCTCAGACGTCGGCGCAGTTCGCTGACCTCGCGGCGGGCGCGGGCTCGAGCGAGGTTCGCCGATGCCGTCTTCGACTCTTTTCGCGCCTCGTCGAGCGTGTTCTGCTTCGCTTCCAGCTCGTTCTGTGCCTCTGCGAATTCGGTGTCGTGTTCGCTTTCGGCACTCACGGCTTTGTCACGGTCCGCTTCGGCAGCCTGGAGGGCTTTCTGCGCGGCCGTGGTCTCGGTGATGAGTTCCTGACGACGGTCCCTGGCTTCGACCGCTCGCTGCTCTTCGCGCTGCGCGGACTCTGCCGACTCGCGGGCTCTGTCGAGTTCGGCCTTGAGTCCGGACAGCGCTTGGGAGGCTTCTTCGGCTTCTGCCCTTTCGGTGACTGCCGCCTTCAGCTGCTCATTCACGCTGTTCAGCCGGTCAGTGGCGCGGGCATGCCGGTCGATGAGCGCATCCATGTCCTCACTGCGGGCGACCAGGTTCTCATACAGCTCCTCGGCTGCCGGGAATTCCTCGCCGAGCCTCTTCAATTCGCCGGTCTCTTTGCCCCTGGCGGTGAAGTGTTTGCCGTATTCGGCCTCGACCCGGTTGAGGAAGGCGTCGTGGTCGGCCGGTTCTTCTCCCGATTCGTTCAGTGCACCGTGCAGGGCTTTGATCTCGGCCAATGAGGCTTGAGCCAGGCTTCTGCCCTGCGCGACGTCGAGGGCGTCGAGCAGATCCACGTCGACGGTGTCGTCGAGGATGGCGAGGAACCGTTCGTGGGCTTCGTCGCCGCTGAGCTGTTCCGGGACGGGGCGCAGGATGTTCAGCTCGGTGAAGGACTGTTTGAGCCAGCGTTTGCTGTAGCGGACTTCGTATTCGCCGGTCGTCAGGTGCAGCTCGACTTCGGGGCCGACGTCGGAGCCGACGGGCTGGGTGTCCTTGACGCTGGCTTTGCGGGAGCTGGCTTTGTCTTCTCGCAGCTGGGTGATGGCCTGGTGGATCGAGGATTTGCCGATCTCGTTCGGACCTTCGACGATCGTCACCCCGGAACCGAATTCGACGGTGGCCTCGGCGATGCCACGATAGTTGACGAGGCGGATCGAGTGGAGTCTCATGAGTTGCTCCTGGCGAATCGGTAGAGCAGGCCGAGTGCGTCCTGGGCCGCCAGGGCTGAGTCGTCATCGGCCATGGCGCGAGCGGAGAGCTCGTCGAGCGTCTCCTGCAGGTATCCGCTCAGTCCCAGGTCGGCGAAGTCCTCGTCTGCGGCGATGACGGCGAGATCAGTGTGCCTCTCCCACCAGGAGACGAGGGCGAAGAGGTCGGTGAAATGCTCGAGGATCTCATCGAGCCTGGCTTTCGCGGCCGTCGGCAGAGTGCCGCGCAGGACGAGCCACACCGCGGTCTTGTCTTTGTCGGCCACAGCGTTGAGTCGCTGTTCGAGCGCATCGACATCGTCGGCGGAGTTGAGATCGGCTTCGACGACTGTGAATGTCCAGGTGCCGAGCGCGACCTTTTCGACCTCGGCCTCATGGGTGTCCGGGTCGATGTCGACGAGGAGGACATTGCCGGGGTCGTCTTCACGGCGCGAGGTGACTTCGGGGGCACCGGGGTACCAGATCCGTTCGGCGACCTCATAGGTGGCGTGCCGATCGCCGAGGGCGATGAACTGGGCACGGTTCTCGCGCAGCAGGGTCCGCAGATGGTCGGTGTCGATGGTCGCGACGGAATCCCGGTCAGGATTGAGAACGCTCACGGCGCCGTGACCGGCGATGATGCGGACGGAGCCGGGGGCCACCTCGGTGAGGTCTGCGGCAGCGGCGGCGACAAGATCGCCCTGGGGGTGTTTGGAGAACCACGGAGCTCCGACGATCTCGGTTCCCGGGATCACTTCGAAGGGCTCACTGTCCCGGAGCACATGAACGTGGGCGGGCACTCTCCGCGTGAAGGCCGAGGAGTCGTAGATCGACGCTGCGTCCAAGGGGTCATGGTTGCCGGGCAGCAGGACGACGGGAACCGGGCACGAGGCGAGCGCTTCGAAGGTGCGGGCGATGATGGCCCGGTCGAGCTGATTGGTTTCGAAGACATCGCCGCAGACGAGGACGAACTCCGCTCCCATCTCCGCGGCGAGCGCGCCGATGCGCGAGACGGCATCGAGTCGGGCGCGGTGGAACCGCGGGCGGGCCTCCGCGCTGAGGAAGTGTGCCGTCATGCCCAGCTGCCAGTCCCCCGTGGCGATGAATCTCATCTGCACCTCCTCATCTCATCCCCATCCTACGGGCGAGTGCCCACCATATCTTTCGCCACTGACATAAGTGACTCATAGCACGCTCGCGGTGCCGTTCCACCGCTTTCACCTCGGCAAACGCGAAATCATACCGCACCAACGGACGGCGATTGCGCCGGCCTGACGACCTCCGCAGACGCGAACCCGCGACCGCACGCAGCTAATTAGGTTAGGCTAAGCATTTGTGAACGTGACTGCATTGACTGCCTCAGGGCTGCTCCTGAAGTATGACCGGACCGAGGTCGTCCACGATGTCAGCCTGTCGATCGTCCCCGGACAGGTGACGTCCCTCCTCGGCCCCAACGGCTCGGGCAAATCGACCGTGCTGCGCTCTTTGGCTCGCCTCCACCCGATCGCCGCGGGCGATGTCGTCATCAGCGCCTCTGGCAATGCCGCCGGCGCCGAAGCAGGCGCAGCTGCCGAAGCAGGCAGCAGTGCCGCCGCCGGTTCCACCACCGACGCCGCCGCCCTGACAGCCAAGGAATTCGCCCGGACCGTCACTCTGCTCTCGCAGTCGCGCCCGCATCCGAGGGGAGTCAGCGTCCGTGAAGTCGTCACCTTCGGTCGGCACCCGCATCGGAAGCGCTTCGCCGGGCTCACGGATGCAGATCGCAGCGCCATCGACCGGGCACTGACCCTCACCGGCACCACGGACATGGCCGATCGGCCCGTCGATCAGCTCTCCGGCGGCGAACTCCAGCGCGTGTGGCTGGCCACCTGCCTGGCTCAGGACACCGGCGTGCTCCTACTCGACGAACCGACCAACCATCTCGACCTGCGCTACCAGGCGGAGATCCTCGACCTCATGCGCGAACTCGCCGACGACCACGGCATCGCCGTCGGCGTCGTCCTCCACGACCTCGGGCATGCCGCCACGGTGGCCGATCACGTGGTCCTGCTCGATCGGGGACGCATTCGCGCGGCCGGCACCTGCGAGGGCGTGTTCACCGCCGAAGTCCTCAGCGAGGTCTACGGGCTGCCCATCTCCACTTCCATCGACGACGACACAGGGCTGGTCAGGGTCGAAGCCCTCCACCGGCGACGCCGCCGCGCCGGCGTCTGAACCCAGGCGCCCCCAGCCGAATCACCTCACCGACCGAAAAACGAGACCGTCCGATCATTCATCGGCTCACCAGAGAGAAGACCATGACGACAACACCCCTGCCCCGTTCCGCATTCGCTGCGTTCGCCTCGGCGACGGCAATCTGCGCCCTCGCTCTGACCGGGTGCGGGACCACACAGACCGACGCCCCCGCAGACGCGCAGTCGCAGTCCTCGGCCTCGTGCCAGGACGACTCGACCACCACCTCGACGGATCCGGTCACGGTCACCGATGACACCGGCCACGAGGTCTCCCTCGACAAGCCGGCGACGAAGGTCGTCTCGCTCGAGTGGCAGTACACCGAGGATCTGCTCACCCTGTGCGTCGACCCTGTCGCAGCGGCCGACGTCAAGGGATTCACCACGTGGGACACTGCAGAAGCGCTGCCCGAATCCACCACCGACGTGGGTACTCGTCAGGAACCCAATGTCGAGTCGATCCTCTCGGCCGACCCGGATCTCGTCATCATCGAGACGGCGAACCGCAAGGACAAGATCGTCGGGCAGCTCGAGGACCAGGGAATCCCCGTCATGGCAATGGCCGGTGCGAACGGAGACGACCCGGTCAAATACATGAAGGACACGTTCACCACCGTTGCCGAGGCGACCGGCCGCACCGAACGCGCCGAAGCCGTGCTCAGCGACTTCGACGCCGAGCTCCAGGACGCGAAGAAGACCATCGCCGAGGCGAAGCCGGAGACCACGGAATTCGTCTACTTCGACGGCTGGGTCAACGGCTCGAACGTTGCGCTACGTCCCTTCGGGCAGGGTTCGCTCATCGGTGAGCTCGGCGAGGAACTGGGTCTGAAGAACGCGTGGACCGGCGAAGTCGACCCCGCGTACGGGCTGGGACAGACCGACATCGAGGGCATCGCGAAGGTCGGTGAGGCGAACTTCTTCTACACCGGCACCGAGGACCCCGAGTCCGAGGATTACGTCGACTTGCTGAAGAAGAACGACATCTGGGCGAACATCCCTGCCGTCAAGGAGGACCGCGTCACCGCTTTCCCGGCCGGAATCTGGACCTTCGGCGGACCGAAGTCCTCCGAACAGGTCCTCAACGCCTACGTCGACGCGCTGACGAAGTAGTCCATGACCGCGACCGCACCCACGATGACCCCGCACGCAGGCCAGGAACCGGCGGCGCCGACCGTTGCCAGTCGGCGCGGCGGGGTCGTCGGTGCGTTGTCAGCCGCCGGGGTTCTGCTCGGGCTCATCATCGTCCTCGCCCTCCTCTCGATCTGGCACATCACCCAGGGCACCTCGGGAATCGGCGTCCGGGATCTGCTGGCCTCCCTCATCGGGTCGGATTCTCCCCTCGCCGAGGCGGGACCCGGTGTCCGTGACATCGTCCTCGGGTCGCGGCTGCCGCGCGTGGGGGCGGGCATCCTCGTCGGAATCGCTCTCGGCATCGCCGGGGCGCTGTTCCAATCCCTGGCGCGCAACCCCTTGGCCTCTCCGGATACCCTTGCGGTCACCGGCGGATCCTATTTCGCCGTCACCGTGGTCACCGCCTTCGGGATCAGCATCCCCATGTGGGCCTCGGGCGGGGTCGCGTTCCTCGGCGGTCTGCTCGCCGCAGCCCTCGTGCTCGGACTCGCCGGCGGTGCGGGGTCGTCGACGACGCGTCTGGTCCTGGCCGGAACGGCGACGGCGATGGCCCTGCAAGCGGGCACCTCGGCGCTGCTCATCCTCTTCTCCGAGGAGACGACGAGTCTCTTCGCGTGGGGTTCAGGAACCCTCAATCAGCTCGATGGCACCGCGGCCCTGCGCAGCATCCCGGTCATCGCGCTCATCCTCGTCGCGGCGATCGCCCTGTCCCGGCGTTTGGATCTGCTCGGACTCGGCGATGATGCGGCCTCCGCGTTGGGAGTCTCGGTCCGATCCACTCGGGCCATCGGGATCCTTCTGGCCGTCGTCCTCACCGCTACGGCGGTGACCCTGGCCGGACCGATCGGCTTCGTCGGGCTCTGCGCTCCCGTCATTGCCCGGCTGCTTGCCAAGGCCTTCCCGATCCTCGCCCGGCATGCCGTGCTCATTCCCGCGGCCGGGCTCATCGGGGCGATCATCGTCATCCTCGCCGATGCGGTGCTGCGGGCGATCATCGGCGCCACTGCCGCGATCACTCTGCCGTCCGGGGTGACGACGACGATCCTCGGCGCCATCGTGCTCGTCCTCCTCGCCCGGACGCTGCGCGCGTCGACACCCGCGCAGGCGACGTCTGCGGCACGGTCGACGGTGATCGGTCCCCGGCGGGCCGGTCTCGTCATCGGTGCCGGTGCCGTGCTGCTCCTCGTCGTCTCGATTCTCGGGCTGCTCGTCGGGGAACGGCTCTACCTCCTCGGTGATGTCCTTCTGTGGCTGCAGGATCGGGCGGCGCCGGTCATCGATTTCGCATTCGATTCGCGGTCTCCGCGGGTCGCGGCGGCGCTGGCCGCAGGTGCCGCTCTCGGGCTTTCGGGCACACTCGTCCAGGCCAGCGCCCGCAATCCTCTGGCCGAACCCGGTCTGCTCGGCATCACGGGCGGGGCCGGTCTGGGCGCGGTCATCGTCGTCACCGTGATCCCGGGTGCAGGGGTCGGGCTCGTCTCCGCCGTCGGCATCGCCGGTGCACTCGTGGCCTTCGCGATCGTCTACGGCCTGTCGTGGCGGGGCGGGATGAACACCGACCGTCTCGTGCTCGTCGGCATCGGCCTGTGGTTCGGATTCACCGCGCTGACCACGTTGTTCCTCGTCCGCGCGAACCCCTGGGACACCCCCGCCCTGTTCACCTGGCTGTCCGGTTCCACGTACGGCCGGGTGTGGGCCGATGTCGCGCCCGTCGCCGTGGTTCTGCTCATCGCGATCCCGGTGGCATTCGTGTGGACTCGAGAGCTCGATCTGCTCGCCCTCGATGACGACACTCCCCGACTGGTCGGTGTTGCCCGCGAACCGGTGCGCTTGAGCGTGCTCATCATTGCCGCCGTCCTCGCGGCCGTGAGCGTCTCGGCGGTCGGGGTCGTCGGGTTCATCGGTCTCGTCGCTCCGCACGCCGCCCGTGCTCTCGTCGGCAGCCGACATCTGCGAGTCGTACCCACTGCGATGATCCTCGGCGCGGTGGGGCTCGTCGTCGCCGACGCACTGGGTCGGACCGTCATCGCTCCCGCACAGATTCCGGCCGGGCTCATCGTCGCCCTCATCGGTGCCCCCTACTTCGTGTATCTGCTCGCCCGCTCGCGCGCCTGACCCGACCCGACCGCACCCTGTGCCGCCGGTCTGCATCGGCGGCGCGCAGGTTCTCAGCCGTCAGTCAGCCCCTGGGCTTTCTCTGTCGTCGGTCAGCCTTCGGGCCCGCCCTGTCGGGCCCAGCCGGCCGATTGTTCACGGACGAAGTCACGCAGGCGGGTCACCACGCGGCCGGGCCGGCGCACCGCCGAGCACAGGGCGATCTCCCGGACGTAGCCGGGCCCCCGCAGCTCCACCTCGGTGATGGTGTCCACCGGACGTCCGGCGCGCGGAATGAGCGCCACACCCATCCCCCGGCCGACGAATTCGCGGATCGTCGAGAATTCCGTGACCTCGATCTTCACCTGCGGGACAAAACCGGCGGCTGCACACCATCGGTCGGTCAGCGTCCGCAGGTTGTAGCTCGCGGGAGTGGAGATGAATTCCTCGCCCGCCAGCTCGGCCACGGTGGTCTGCTTCCGCTCGGCCAGAGGATGGACGGCAGGCACGGCGGCGACGACCGATTGGCTGGCGAGGATCTCGTGCGGAACCTCCGGCGGGGCCGGGATGATGATCGCCAGGTCGAGGGCACCGCGTTGCAGATCGGCGACGAGTTCGGCTCCGTGGGCCTGTTTGAGGTCGAGCCGGATGCCCGGATGGGCCCGGTTGAAAGCGGCCAGCAGGTCGGGGACCTCACCGGCGCCCATCGTCAGCGGGAACCCGAATCGGATCGTCCCATGCTCGGGATCGGCCACCTCGGCGGTGTCGGCCAGTGCCGTGTGGATCTCACGCAGGGGTGTGCGCACCGCCGCAACAAGATCCCTGGCCGCGTCGGTGAGACCGATGGCTCTGCCCCGCGGGACGGTCAACGGCACGCCGAGGCGGGACTCGAGGCTGTGGATGCGCCGGCTCATCGTCGACTGCGGGATGCCGAGCGACGCGGCCGCGTCGGTCAGATGCCCGTCCTCGTCGGCCAACGCGACCAATTCCCGCAGCGCCGCCAGCGGGACACCGCGAGGTTCAGATGACTGTTCCATATTCGGATCATATAATTCCAACCGCTCATTGGACGGATGATTCCGGGAAGCGCATGGTGAAAACATGACAACGCACACCGCCTCTTCCACGTCCCTTCCCGCCGCCGATGTCGTGCTCATCGGCGGCGGCATCATGTCAGCGACCCTGGGCTCGATGCTCGCTCTGCTCGAACCACAGTGGCGCATTCTCATGCTCGAACGCGCCGAGGACATCGCCGCAGAGAGCAGCGATCCCTGGAACAACGCCGGAACCGGGCATTCGGGCTTCTGCGAACTCAATTACATGCCGGATCCCGCCGACGGGTCGAAGGCGGCCTCGATCGCCGAGCAGTTCCACCTCTGCCGGCAGTGGTGGGCGCATCTCGTGCGTCTGGGCCTGCTGGAGCCGAATGAGTTCATCCATCCGTCCACGCATATGAATCTCGTCTTCGGCGCCGAGGATGTCGCCTACCTGCGTGCGCGGGTGACGACCCTGCGCGCTGACCCCCTGTTTGCGGACATGGAGTACACCGAGGATCCCGAGGTCATCGCCGAGTGGGCGCCGCTGACCATGGACGGGCGACCGGATACCGGTGAGCCGATGGCGGCCGCTCGCCATCCTCGAGGCACGGATATCGACTTCGGCGCACTCACTCGTGCACTGACGAGGATCATCGCATCGGCCTCCGGTGAGGTGCGCACCGGTCACGAAGTCAATGGGCTCAACCGCACCGGGACTGGCTGGCAGATCACCGGTGCGTCACCGGCCGGGAGATTCCGGGTGCGGGCGAAGACCGTCTTCGTCGGAGCCGGCGGGTTCGCCCTGCGCCTTCTGCAGAAGGCGCAGGTTCCTGAAGTCCGCGGCTATGCCGTCCTTCCGGTCGGGGCCGCGTTCTACCGGTGCTCGACACCGGCCGTGGTCGCCCGGCACCAGGCGAAGGTCTACGGTCAGGCCGATGTCGGCGCCCCGCCGATGTCGGTGCCGCACCTCGATCGACGAGTCGTCGACGGGCGGGAGCATCTGCTCTTCGGCCCGTATGCGACCTTCAGCACGAAGCTGCTCAAGCACGGTCGACTCACCGATTTCTTCACCACACTGCGGTGGGACAATCTGCACGTCCTCGCCGCGGCCGGTGTGCAGAATCTTGATCTCGTCGCTTTCCTCGTCAAGGAGCTGGCGGCCGGTCCCACCCGAAAGTTCGCCCAGCTGCGACGGTATTTCCCCCAGGCGCGTCAGAACGAATGGACGCTCATTCCCGCAGGGCAGAGAGCGCAGCTGGTCAGACCGGATCCCACACGGATCGGGATCCTCCAGCAGGGCACGGAACTCGTCGTCTCCGCCGACGGGTCGATCTCGGGTCTGCTGGGCGCGTCCCCCGGAGCATCGACGGCGGTGCCGATCATGCTCGATCTGCTCAGACGCGCCTTCCCCACCCAATGGCACAACGCTTGGAAGACCGTCCTGTCCGAAGCCATCCCGGACAGGGACCGCACCGACTGGGACGCCGAGGCGGTCGCTCGTACGCTTGCCGATACCGCTGCGCCCCTCGGGTTGGACCGGGTCGGTGGGTGATCGACATGAACACGGTCGCAGGCCGACCGCGAAAGCGCGGATTCGGCGGTGGAAGAGGCAATTGCACATGACTCCGTTTCGCCCGATGCGACGTTGGCGGAAGCCCACAGCAGAAACCCCACAATGTTGTGGCAAGTTGAATTGCACAACCGGCGTTTCAACTCTAGTGTGACCTACAACACTGAACGTTTGGGAGATCACAATGAAGCGTCTGACCCGCAATTTCGTGGCAATCTGTTCGACTCTCGCGCTGACTGCGGGCCTTGCCGCCTGCAGCGGCGGTTCTGACGACTCCGGGGGCGCCGGCGACACGATCGTCGCGGAGACAGCGTTCAATCTCAAGACGATCGATCCTCATCGACAGTTCGAGTTCACCGGCTCCACCATTGACAATGCTGTCTACCAGACGACGCTCGAGTTCGAAGACGGTGACCTGACCAAACCGACCGACGGTCTCTGCTCATTCGAGATGTCCGATGACGACAAGGAGATGACACTCACCCTCAAGGACAAGGATGCGAAATTCTCCAATGGTGATCCGGTCACGGTCGATGACATCGTCTTCTCCTTCGAGCGACTCCAGGGCATCAAGGGCAACCCCTCCTTCTTCCTCGATGGAGTGAAGGTGAAGAAGGTCGATGACGAAACTGTGAAGCTGATCAGCAAGGATCCCAATCCGGCCTTACCTTACATCCTGCCGAACGCTTCGATCGGCATCGTGAATTCGAAGGTCGTCAAAGACAACGAGGGAACGACGGATGAGAACGACGGTGCCGAACAGTTCCTCAACGAGAACTCCCAAGGGTCGGGACCGTACAAAGTTGAGAAGTACGATGCCGACAGCCAGGTGGTGCTGACGGCGAACGAGCACTACAGCGGCCCGAAGCCGAAATTCAAGCGGGTGGTTCTGCGCAACGTCTCCGCCGAAACTCAACTGACCGATATCCAGTCCGGTCAGGCCCAGGTTGCCTACGATCTCAACGCCGATCAGGCGAAGCAGATCGACGAGTCGATGGGAAAGATCTCGAGCCTGCCGTCGACACGCAGCCTCTACATCTTCAACAACACCGATGAGAAGCTCGGCGGGCCCGCCGCCGATCCGAACTTCCGCAAGGCTGTGATGGCCGCGATCGACTATGACAAGCTCATCGATCTCGCGGGAGAGGGATCGCAGCGCATGGCCAGCCTCGTGCCGAACGAATTCGTCGGCGCAGTATCGAAGGACGACGCTCCTGAACGTGACCTCACCAAGGCAAAGGCCCTTCTGAAGAAGGCCGGTTACGACGGGGAGAAGATCCCCTTCCACTACTCGAGCGATCAGGCCGTCAACGGCGTTGATCTGGCTCAGCTGGCGGAGACCCTGCAGGCACAGCTGAAGGAAGCCGACATCAACCTCGATCTCAAACCTGCGCCGAGTTCGACTCAGCTCGACGGGTTCCGCTCGGCCAAACAGCCCATGGGCATCGGCACCTGGGGCGCCGACTTTCCCGACCCGACGAACTACAACGTCTTCATCCCCGGCGGAAGCGTCGCCGAACGAGTCAACTGGGGAAAGGACGCCGATCCCAAGTTGGCAGAACTTGCAGCAGAAGCGTCGAAGGCCAAGGACAGTGACCGTGACGCTGCCTACAAGAAGCTGTACAAAGCGACCACCGACACCGGAGTGTGGATTCCACTGGTCCAGCCGGTCGACACCGTCGCCGTCGGGTCGAGCATCCAGAAGTTCGTTTCCAACGCTGACACCTCATTCGACTTCGCGAAGGCCGAGTGAGGATGGCGGGAGCCTCCACTGTGCCACAGGGCACCCGCGATGCGGCTCCACCCGGCCCTGCTGAAAACGACGCGGCGCAGCGGATCGAACCGCCCAAGCTCCACCCTCTGCTGCGCTTCATCCTCATCCGGATCGGAATCTCAATCCTCCTGATCTGGGGAGTCACCGTGGTGACGTTCCTGCTCACCAACCTCGTCCCCACCGACCCGGTCGCGGCGATCCTCGGCGACCGGGCGGCGGCGGACCCGGAGATCGTCGCTCAGACACGGGAAAAGCTCGGACTCGACCAGCCGCTCATCGTCCAGTACTTCACGTATCTGAGCAATCTTCTGCACGGTGATCTGGGAGTGTCCAACCAGACACGCACGCCCGTGCTGGAGTCGATCGGCCAGGTCTTTCCTGCTTCTATCGAACTCGGCATCGGCGCCATCCTCATCTCGGTCGTTGTCGGTCTGCTCCTCGGACTCCTCAGCGCTCTCAAACAGAACACGATCGTCGACCATGCAATTCGCACACTCAGCCTCATCGGCATCTCGGCACCGACCTTCTGGATCGCGACCGTCGCCTACTTCGTGTTCTTCTTCAAACTCCGGGTAGTCCCCGGCGCCGGCCGACTCGACCCGTGGATCACTCCGCCGCCGAAGGTCACTGGGCTCTACACCGTGGATGCGCTGTTCTCCGGACAGATGGCGACCTTCACGAACGCTCTCGGACATCTCGTTCTGCCTTCGTGCGTGCTCGCACTCTTCACCATCGGACTGCTCACCCGATTCAGTCGATCCAGCGTCCTCGACATCATCAGATTCGACTACGTCACCGCGGCGAAAGCCAAAGGGCTGCCAACCCGCACGGTGGTGTTCAAGTACATCTTCCGCGGAGCGCTGGTCCCGATCATCACCGTCGTCGGACTCGCGTTCGGGTCCCTGCTCTCCGGTGCGGTCCTCACCGAAACGGTCTTCGCCTGGAACGGACTCGGCCAGTATGCGTATCGCGGAGCGACGACGCTCGATCTCCCCGTCATCATGGGAGTTGGCCTCGTCATCGGCATCGTCTACATTCTCGTCAACTTCATCGTCGACCTGATCTACGGCTTCGTCGATCCGAGAGTGAGGGTGCGATGAGTATCGGTTCTCCCAAACACCCCGCCACCGGATCGACCCGCACCGAGGCAGCCACCGGGGACCCCCTCGGCCCGGGAGTGAAACGCTGGCAGTTCCGGTTCCCGAAATCGCTGCGCACCCCGCTCGGTTTCGTCGGAGCTGCCATCCTCGTCATCTGGCTGATCCTCGCGATCTTCGCACCGCTTGTCGCACCGTTCGATCCACTGGCGCAGGACTTCCCTCGGCTCACTGGACCGGGGGCTGAGAACATCCTCGGCACAGACACCCTCGGGCGCGACGTGTTCTCACGCATCGTCGTCGCCGCCAGGACCACTCTTCCTGCTGCTGTGTTCGTCGTCATCTGCTCTGCGCTCCTCGGCTCGGTGCTCGGTGCGATCGCCGGCTACTTCGGCCGCGCCGTCGACGAGATCATCATGCG
Source organism: Brevibacterium sp. FAM 24630 (assembly GCF_049804075.1). Taxonomy (NCBI): domain Bacteria; kingdom Bacillati; phylum Actinomycetota; class Actinomycetes; order Micrococcales; family Brevibacteriaceae; genus Brevibacterium; species Brevibacterium sp. FAM 24630. The sequence goes on along the minus strand of NZ_JBNBZD010000014.1, from coordinate 25,622 downwards.
CATCGCCGACCTCGTCTTCGCCTTCCCAACAATCATCCTGGCCATGGTCATCGCCGCCGCGCTCGGACCCGGCCTGAAGAATGCGATCATCGCGATCCTGCTCGTTTCGTGGCCGTCTTACGCCCGCGTCACCCGATCCCTGGTGATGACGGCGCGCAGCAGCGAATATGTCATCGCCGGACGTCTCCTCGGATTCAGCGCAGGCAGGTCCCTTCTGCGTGAGATCGCTCCGAACGTCATCTCACCGGTGATCGTCCTCGCCACTCTCGATGTCGGTTCCGCCATCCTGACCATGGCTGGACTGTCGTTCCTGTCTCTGGGTGCGGTCCCACCGACACCGGACTGGGGTGCCATGATCAGTGAAGGCGTTTCGCAGTTCGCTGCGTGGTGGATCGCGTTCTTCCCCGGCCTGTGCATTCTCACTATCGTCATGGCTTTCAATTTCATCGGAGACAGTCTGCGTGACAGCCTCGATCCGCACACTGCCCAGGAAGTGGGTGAGACGACCTCATGAGCATGATCAGCATCAACGGCCTCAACCTTTCCGTCACCACAGGCAAGACGACCGCACACATCCTCAAAGATGTCTCATTCGATCTTGAAGCAGGCCGCATCACCGGCGTCGCCGGAGCTTCGGGATCCGGTAAGACTCAGACCGGGTTGGCCATCATGGGCCTCTCCCCCGCCGGGGCCGAACTGAGCGGAAGCATCGACTTCGACGGTGTTGAGCTCGTCGGTATGCCCGCGAAACAGCACAATCGTCTCCGCGGGGTGCAGCTGTCCATGGTGTTTCAGGATCCCGCCTCAGCGTTCCACCCCATGCTCACCGTCGGCGATCAGATCACCGATCATCTGCGACATCACCAGAAGATGCCGAAGAAGAAGGCCCTTGCGAAAGCCGTCGATATCCTCGGTCGGACGAAAGTTCCGCATCCGGACGAGGCAATCCATAAGTATCCCCACCAGTTCTCCGGCGGCCAACTCCAGCGAATCGCATTCGCCTCAGCAATCATCTGCGATCCGAAGGTCCTCATCGCCGACGAACCGACTACAGCGCTCGACGTCACGGTGCAGGCCGGCATTCTCCGACTGCTCAGGGAGCTCTGCGACGATCTCGACCTCGCGGTGCTTCTCGTCACCCACGACTTCGGGGTGCTGTCGTCGGTGGCCGACACCATCGTGGTGATGCAGAACGGCGTCGTCGTCGAAACCGGCGACCGAGAAACGGTGATCACCGCGCCTGAGCACGAATACACTCGTTCACTCATCGAATCACTGCCGGGAGCGGAGGTCGCCCGATGACATCGACCGATGACACCCCAACCGAGGCGGACGAGAAGCACGGTTCGGCTGAAACACCTCTGCTCACACTCGATTCCGTATCGTGCGAATACAAGCTCGACGGCGGGGGTCGCTTCCGCGCCGTCGACGGTGTCTCACTGCAGCTGGGCCGCTCCGAAGTCCTCGGGCTCGTCGGGGAATCGGGCTGCGGCAAGTCCACTCTGGCGAAGCTCATCTGCGGATTGGAGAAGCCGGCCGGAGGACAGATCTCCTTCGACGGCAGTCCTGTGAGGGCACTGGGGCTGAAGAAGCGCGACACGCGCCTGTTGGGCATTCAGATGGTCTTCCAGAATCCCTATGCCTCGCTCAATCCCCGTCGGCGAATTCGCGACCAGCTCGAGGATGCGCTGGCTCTGGACCCTTCCGGGCGCTGGAGTGTCGAATCACTCCTCGACGCGGTCGATCTTCCGTCCGACGCAGCACAGCGCTACTCCCATTCGTTCTCCGGCGGGCAGCGGCAGCGCATCGCGATCGCCCGAGCTCTGGCGGCGGGGCCGAAGGTGCTCGTCGGTGATGAACCGATCGCTTCCCTCGATGCCTTCCTGCAGGCCCGAATCGCACGCATGATGCGCGATCTCGCGATCAAGTCCGGGGCGTCGATGATCTTCATCAGTCATGATCTGTCAGTCGTGCGTGACATCGCTGATCGCGTCGCCGTCATGGAAGCCGGGCGCATCGTCGAAGTCGCCCCGACCGATCAGATCTGGGACAGCCCTCAGCACCCGTACACGACGAAGCTGCTGGCTGCGATTCCCCAGGTCGACGGCAAGGGAATCATCCCCGGATAACAGCTGCAAGGAGAAGGCGGAACATGGTCACATTGCTGCGCGGTGCCGATATCTGCGCCCCGGAACGACTCGGTAAGCAGGACATCCTCATCGAAGGGCAGCAGATCACCTTCATCGGTGATCTCCCCGCCGAGGCGCTCGATGGTCTTCCCAACGCCACCGTCATCGATGCCCAGGGGCTCACAGCCACTCCAGGCTTCATCGACCCTCATGTCCACATCTCCGGTGGCGGAGGCGAAGGCGGCTACGCCAACCGCACCCCCGAGATCGTGGTCAGCGACATCGTGCGCGCCGGAGTCACCACCGTCATCGGCTGTCTGGGAACCGACGGAGTCACCCGCAGCCACGCCGACCTCCTCGCCAAGGCCCGAGCTCTGGAGACCGAAGGCATCTCCACCTACATCTATACGGGCAGCTACCAGGTCCCGGCACGGACCCTGACCGGTGCCGTCGTCGATGATGTCGTCCTCATCGACAAGGTCATCGGTGTCGGCGAGGTTGCGATCTCGGACCGCCGTTCGTTCCAACCCACCGTCGAGACTCTGGCCGAGCTCGTCAGCCAGTCTCATGTCGGTGGGCTGCTGTCCGGCAAGGCCGGAATCACCCACTTCCACGTCGGCCCCTACGAGACCCGGCTGGCCCCGCTGCATCGTCTCCTCGACGACTATCCGATCGCACCGCAGGCCATCTACGCCACCCACATCACCCGGTCCCCCGAGCTGCTGGCCGACGCCGTCGATCTGGCTGCCAAGGGCGCCATGGTCGATATGACGGCCTCGTCGACGACGACGCAGTCGCTGCAACGCTACATCGACCTCGGCGGGGACCTCAGCCGTCTCACTCTCTCCTCCGATGCCAACGGCAGCCTGCCGGAGTTCGACTCCGACGGACGGCTCATCGGCATGGATGTAGCCAAGCAGACGACTCTGTATGAGCAGGTGTGGGCGTGTGCCGACCTGCCCGGTGTCGACCTGTCTCAGACCATCTCCCTCGTCACCTCCAATACGGCAGATGTCCTCGGCCTCGAGCACAAGGGGCGCCTGCGTATCGGAGCGGATGCCGACATCCTCCTCACCGATGGCAGCCACACCATTCAGCTCGCCTTTGCCCGGGGGCGAGAGGTCGTTCGCAACGGCGCCCCGCAGATCCGAGGAACCTTCGAATGAGCCACAAGCACGACACGACGACTTTCCCCGACGACATCGAGGAGAAGCGCCCGTCCTTGGGTTGGTCACTGGTGCCCCTGGTCGCGATGCTCGTGCTGCTGGCTGTGGGCTACGGCGTTCTCGGACTCGCGCCCGAACCGCTTCTGATCCTCTCTGCGATCATCACCGGCCTGGTGGCTCTGCGGATGGGGCTGGGCTGGGAAGAGATGCTCCTGGGGATCAGGGAGAAGCTCGATACTGCGATGCCGGCGCTGCTCGTGCTCATCTCCATCGGCATACTCATCGGCACCTGGATGATCGCCGGCACCATTCCGATGATGATCTATTACGGCTTGGGCCTCATCAGCGCACAGTTCATCGTGCTCATCGCCTTCGTCATCTCCGCGATCGTCTCGGTCATCACCGGCACGTCGTGGGGTTCGGCGGGAACCGTGGGCGTCGCCCTCATGGGAATCGCCGCGGGCTTGGACGCACCGCTGGCGGCGACCGCCGGAGCGATCGTCGCCGGTGCGTACTTCGGTGACAAACTCTCGCCGCTCTCGGATACGACGAACCTGGCTCCGATCGCTGCCGGCACCACCTTGTGGGAGCACATTCGGCACATGCTCTACACCACGATCCCGGCCACGGTCGTGGCGCTGGCGCTCTATCTGTTCGTCGGCATCAATCAGCAGTCCGGTGGAACCGATTCGGATCAGATCACTGCCGTCACGGGAACCTTGGACAGTCTCTTCTCCTTCAATGTCCTCCTGCTTCTGCCGATGCTCATCGTCCTCGGCGGAGCGGTTCTCAAACTGCCCACTCTTCCGACGATCATCGGTTCCTCACTGGTTGCCGGGGTCCTCGCGGCGATCTTTCAGAAGGTCAGTCTCGAATCGATCTTCGCCTCCACCGTCGACGGGTTCACCCCGGACATGCTCGAGGTCGGGTCCTCGACCCTGAAGAATCTGGACCCTCAGGTCGTCGAGTTGGTGTCCCAGGGCGGCATGGCGTCGATGACCGGTGTCATCCTCATCGCGTTCAGTGCTTTCGCCTTCGCCGGCATCATGTCCAAGTCCGGTGCTCTCGAGACCATCATCCGATCCCTGCTGAGGTTCGTGAAGCGCACAGGTGATCTCGTCCTCTCCACGGTCCTCTCATGCATCACGATGGCCGTTGTGACCGGCAATTCCTATCTGTCGATCATCGTCCCGGGGGAACTGTTCAAAAAGGCCTATGCTGATCGGGGTTTGGACGCGAAGAACCTCTCACGCACGCTCGAGGACTCCGGCACGGTCGTCGTTCCACTCATTCCCTGGTCCTCGGCAGGCGTCTACATGGCCGGTGTGCTGGGTGTCTCCGTTCTCGACTACGCCCCGTGGGCGGTGTTCTGCTACGTCGGTTTCGCCTTTGCCATCATCCTCGGGTACACCGGATTCGGCATCGCCAAACGCCGCGGGCCAGTGCTTCGCTCCTAGGCAGGCGAGACCTGGGTGGTCCTCATCGATCCCGCCGGCCATGCGCTCTGCATCTCTGACGCGAAGAACTGAGGCTGGCCCATCGGTGCGTCCCCGCGGGGAGGCACTCACCCCGAAGTCAGCTTCTCCACCCGCACGATGTAGTGGGAGGAGTCGAGGCCGTCGACAAGGATCGTCGCCGAGTATTTGTCGTTGCCCCCGGTGACCACCCAGTTGGGTTTGAGGATTCCGCTGGGTGCGGCCGCCTCCTCGATGGTCAGTCTCATGCCCAGTTTCACCGTTTTCAGGACTTTCGTGCGCACCAACGAGCGCGCTGTTCGCCTCACATCGTCGGGACCGGGTTGTGGGCCTGCCTGGTCGGAGGATTCGAAGGAATCCAACCACTCTGCCACGGCCACCGTCTCACCCCGAGGAACGAAGTCCGCGAGGTACCCCTTGCCTGAATAGGCATTGACCAGGACGTTCATTCGCTGCCTGGGACTCGTCTCTGCGAGAACAGGATCGGCAGACCACGACCGTTCGGCTCGCCGGAAGATGCTGCGCGTGCGGGCGCTGAGCACCGTCCACCAGAAGGGATGGAGGACCTTTCGGACCTCGGCGGTCGCATGGGGCAGCTTGCGCTCGAACACTGCGCGCGCCTCGGCGGCGGTGATGTTCGGCGCCAGTCTCAACGCCGATTCCGGGACGATCAGCTCAGGCTTCTCTCCCCCGCCGGGCAAACTGTCCGGGTGCTCACGCATCCTTGGGCACCTGCGCGGCGAGCGCATCGTTCTGGCCGGTGAGCATATGTGCGGGGATGGCACCGATCTTGTCGGTCTCGTTCAGTGCCGCAACGACGTGTGCCGGGACAGGATGCGATTTCTGCGTGGCCAGGGACACGAAGATGAGGGCAAGGGTCGAGCACACGATCCCGACGCCCATCGGGTCGACGCCGGTGACATCGACGAGTCCGGTCAGCTGCCATACGACGGAGGACACGGTACCGAGAATCATCGAGGAGATCGCTCCGGGCACGTTCGCCTTCTTCCACCATGCGGCGGCGATGTAGACGGGGACGAATGCGGCGCCGAGCACCGTGGTGGAGAAGATGACCACCTCGGCGACGGCCGGCGGATCGTTCACGGCCACAAGGTAGCCGATGATCGCGAGCACGAGCACGGTGAACCGGGAGACCCACACGGACTGCTGATCGGACATGTCCTTCTTGACGAAGCGCTGGAACAGGTCCTGGCTGGCGATCGTGCCCGACTGGAGCAGCAGCGCATCGGCGGTGGACATGATCGCGGCCATGATGCCGGCCATGACGATGCCCACGGCGAAGTCCGGCAGCACGGAGTCGGCGACCTGGAAGACCGCGAGCTCCGGATTGTCCAGGGTCGGCAGGAGGATGAGCGCCATGACGCCGACGATGTAGGGCGCGGGGATGAACAGGAGGTTGAAGCCCGTGGCGTACATGCTCGCCGTCCGGGCGACCGAGGGCCGCTTCATCGCCATGTGGCTGACGTTGACGTGCGGCCAGCCCATGTAGCCGATGGAGAAGACGAGGACGGCGCCGACGATGACTCCCCACTGCACGGATTCGATTCCATCGGGACCCCACATGGTCAGCAGATTCGGGTTGATCCGTCCGACCTCCTCGTTTCCTGCGGTCCATCCGCCCACCGCCTGGAGGGTGGCGATGAGGATCCAGACCATGCCGATGAGCATGATGATCGCCTGCACGAAGTCCGTATAGGCCACGGCCAGGTATCCGCCGAGGAAGGTGTAGAAGACGATGACGCCGACGGCGATGAGCAGCGCCCAGGCGTAGGGGATCCCGGTGACCATCTCGAGGCCGCGACCGCCGGCGATGAACTGGCTCATCACGTAGAAGAAGATGCAGAACAGCGCCACCGGGGCCGCGATCGCGCGGATCCACTTCGACGGGTACCGGTGTTCGAGGTATTCGATCGAGGTCAGCGAGCCCAGTATCTGGGAGAGTTTGCGCATCCGCCGGCCGAGGATCGACAGGTTGAGCACACCGCCGCCGATGTCGCCCATCGCGTACCAGAGTGAGAAGTAGCCCTTCGTGTACGCAAGCGACCCCGCACCGAGGAACATGTAGCCCGACATCGACGAGGACTGCAGACGAAGAGCGGTCACCGCTGGTCCCAGACTGCGACCGCCGAGCAGGTAGCCTTCACTGCCCTTCGACCCGATCTTGAGCGTCCACACTCCGATGCCGGCCATCGCGACGAAGTAGATGACGAGGAACCATGTTTCGATATTCATGCCAGTCCCCCGTTCTCTCCCGCCGAGGCGGCTCCGCCATCGGTCGCAGATCCGCCCTTCGCGCTCGCCCGAGTGTTGGCCAGTGCCGCGTCCTCGGCGACGTCCTCGGCTTTCCAGCCGCGGGAGAGGACAACGAAGACGAGGGTGTAGATCACCCAGATCGCGGGAATGCCGAAGATGATGACGACCGTCGCCGTCGGAAGACCGAACACATTGACCACCTCGTTGTGACGCAGGGAATCGAGAACCTGTGAGTGAGGTTACAACATTGCCCCGTCTCGACCGCACCGGGGGTCCGAGTTCACATGCTGGGAACGGGCAGGAGCTGTCATTCCACGGTGATCGTGACGACGTGTTCGACCATGCCGTGGATGCGCAGCTGCCAATCCTCTGCGTCGATCGACGGCGGGATGAGAGCGGTGTCGATGCGGTAGAAATCATCGTTCGCGGGGCGTCAGGCCGGAAACGTCGAGTTCGACTCCCGTCGGGATCGCCGGCGCGCGCCCATCCGGCCGATGAGCGCCCCGAACCCGGCACCGCCTGAGACGATGCCCACGATGAGGGCGAGTTTGTCCTGGGTACCGAAGCGTCCGATTGCAGTCTCTCCCCTGCTGCCGCGTCCTCAGGCGAGCCGGCGACGCAGACGCACGGCCGCCTCGGTGAGGGCGCGAATCCGTTCGTCGCGGACCGCTTCCGGCAGATCCGCGGACGAGTGCAGACCATGTTCGAGGAGCACGACGACCTGATCGGCGAGGTTCTGGTCGCCCAGCCGCGGGACTGGGCGTGCCTGCGATCCGAGGGCAGAGAATTCGGTGAGAGCGGAGCGGATGGCTTCGCGACGGCTCGCGGCCGGTGGGGTCGCCTCGTCGAGTTGAGTGCTCGTCAGAGAGATGATGCGGATGCGCAGTCGGCGCACCTCGGTCTCGAGCTCTGCCGCTGCCGTGGTCATGCGTTCATGATAGTCCTTCTGCCCCGGCGGGACGCCGAAGGGCGGATCCCCCATCGGGGAATCCGCCCTTCGGTCAGTCAGCTCTCAACCGCATGCGTGAGGTTCCTGCGGTCGGCGTCGACTCAGTCTCTGAAGTAGGAGATGAGGCGCAGAATCTCGATGTAGAGCCACACCAGGGTGACCATGAGGGAGAACGCGCACATCCAGGAGTACTTCTCCGGGATCTTGTGCTTGACGCCCTCTTCGATCATCTGGAAGTCCATGATCAGCGTCATCGCGGCGAGCACCGTGGCGAGGATGCCGATGATGACGCCGAGTGGGAATTCCATTCCCATGATACTGATCGGCATGCTGCGGGCACCACCGGTGCCGGTGAACAGGGAGACGCCGAGGTTGATGATCGAGAAGATCGCGTAACCGCCGACGGCGATGAGCAGGAACTTCTTCATCTTCGAGCCGTAGCGCACGCCCTTGAACTTGAACAGGGCCAGCATCACACCGAAGACGCAGAGCGTGGCGAGCACGGCCTGGATGACGATGCCGGGGTACATGTTCTCGAACAGCGAGGAGATCCCGCCGAGGAAGACACCCTCGAATGCGGCATAGCCGATGATCAGGCCCTTGTTCGGTTCCCTCTTGAAGGCATTGACGAGTCCGAGGACGAGGGCGATGAGCATCGCAGGGAACGCCAGGGCCGGCACGAACCAGCCGACGGCGGCTCCGGCGACGAGGATGGCGAAGAGCACACCGGTCTTCATCATCACGTCGTCGTAGGTCATCGCCCGGTCGGCGACCTGGGGTCCGGCGTTGCGGTTCTCGGCGGCCGGCTTGTTGAACAGGTCGTTGAGTTCCTGGTCGGACATGACCGGCTGATTGCGGCCGGCCTGGGCTCCCTGATTGATAGCCCGGTTCATCATGGGGTTACTCACGGTCGAGATCCTTTCGATCTGAGCAGAATGAGCACAGCCGAGAGGCTGCACTGACGATGTTTCACGGTCACAGTCTAACGGGACGGCCTGGACGGGAACTGTGGATTCCAGCCCGCGTCGCCCGACGTTGCATGATCGTGATGCTGTGGCGGGCAACGCTCGCAGCGGCTGCAGAATTCCCGTGTTCGGGCTCAGCCCATGTGCGCTCAGCCCATGTGATAGTGAGTGGCGGCTCCCGGACCCCAGGGAATGCCGGTCGCCCACCAGATGAAGAACAGCAGTCCCCACAGGATGAACATCGCGAACGACAGCGGGATCGTGAAGGAGAGCACTGTGCCGATGCCGGCGTCCTTCTTGTACCGCTGTACGAACCCGAGGACCACGACGAAGTAGGGGCTCATCGGGGAGATGATGTTCGTCGTCGAGTCGCCGATGCGGTAGAGCGCCTGAGTGGTCTCCGGGGCGATCGACAGGAGCATGAACATCGGCACGAGCACGGGGGCCATGAGCGTCCACAGTCCCGAACCGGAAGTGAGGAAGAGGGCGCCGACGGCCACGAGCAGCCAACCGCCGAGCAGGATGATGAATGGTCCCGTGTTGAGGGCCCCGAAGATCTCCGCACCCTTGATCGCCAGGATCTCGCCGAGGTTGGACATCTTGAACAGGGCGAGGAACTGGCTGGCGGCGAAGAACAGGACGATGACGGGCACGAAGGGCAGCAGCCCCTTGCTCATCATCTCGGGAATGTCGGCGGTGCGCTTGATCGATCCGGTCGCATAGCCGTAGACGATGCCGACGATGAAGAAGCCGAAGCCGATGATCGCGGCGATTCCGGCCATCAGACCCGATTCCGGGCCGAAGCCGCCGGCTTCGTCGCGGAGGAACGACCCGACCGGCCAGGCGAGAGCGAAGAGCACACCGGCGCAGACGATGATGCTGATGACGGCGATGACCATGCCGCGCTTCTCGTTGCCGTCGAGTTCCATCTTGACGTCGAAGCTGTCGTCTTCGGTCTCCTCGTCGAGTTCGATCTGGTCGGCTCGTTTGGACAGGAGCAGCTCGGTCACCAGTGTCACGGCCGCGGCGACGACGAACATCGAGACGAAGTTGAAGTAGAAGTTCGCGACCGGGCTGACCGTGTAGTCGGCGTCGATGATCTGCGCGGCCGAAGTCGACAGGCCGCCGAGGATCGTGTCGAGCGAGTTGACCATCGGTGCGGCCGAATATCCGCCCGAAGTCGCCGCGTAGGCGACGAGGCAGCCGAGCAGGGGGTTGCGGCCGACGGCTTTGAACGCGAGCCCGCCGAGCGGAATCATGATCATGTACGAGGCGTCGGAGGCGATCGACGAGGCGGTTCCTGCCAAGGCGACGATGAAGGTGATCCACTTCGGGGAGGCCCCGGCGATCGTTCCGCGCAGCATCGCCGGGATGAGCCCGGACTGTTCGGCCACGGCTACGCCGATGAGCACGATGAGCACGAGCCCGAGCGGTGGGAAGGTGACGAAGTTGTTCGTGGCACCTGCGACGATCTCGCGCAGCGAATCGGTGGCGAAGAGGTTCGTCACCGTCACCTTCTCGTCCGTGGCGGGGTTGACGGCGCTGAGTCCTGAGGCCGAGAAGATCGCCGAGAGGATCATGACGATGACGGCCAGGGACAGGAACAGCCAGAACGGGTGCGGCAGCTTGTTGCCGGCCTTCTCGATGATGACGAGCAGGCGCATGAGCCAGTTGAGCTCGGACTTGCCTCTCTTCTTCTCGTCGGCGGCGGGGGTACTCGACATCGGGTCTCCTCGGTCTCGGTGGCACCGGTCGGTGCTGGCCAGTGAGGCACATGTGAGTGCGATCACTTCGAGGAGACAAGTGTCCTGGACAAACGTCGTTGCGTCTCGTCGATCTCATATTCCGGATACAGGGTCGGTGCCCCGTGTCCGTACCGCGGCGGGTGAGCCCTCACCGAGGCGGGATGAATGGCGGAGGGCGCCGATCGCAGGGTCTGCGATCGGCGCCCTCATCGGCCGAATGGCGACTGAGCACCCGCGAACGGGTGGGGCCGCCTCGGCGATATCAGCGTTCGAGGTCTCCGCGGATGAACGCTTCGACCGCTTCGTGGGCGGCGTCGTCGTCCTGCTGTTCCGGGGGCGACTTCATGAAGTAGGAGGATGCGGAGATGAGAGCTCCGCCGATGCCGCGGTCGAGGCCGATCTTCGCGGCACGCACGGCATCGATGATGACGCCGGCGGAGTTCGGGGAATCCCACACCTCGAGTTTGTACTCCAGGGACACCGGCGCGTCGCCGAAGTTGCGACCCTCGAGACGGACGAAGGCCCACTTGCGGTCGTCGAGCCATTCGACGTAGTCGCTGGGTCCGATGTGGACGTCACGGTCGGACAGCTGCGCCGAGGTGTTCGAGGTCACGGCCTGGGTCTTCGAGATCTTCTTCGACTCGAGGCGCTGCCGCTCGAGCATGTTCTTGAAGTCCATGTTGCCGCCGACGTTGAGCTGGTAGGTGCGGTCGAGGACGACGCCGCGATCTTCGAACAGCTTCGCCATCACCCGGTGGGTGATGGTCGCGCCGATCTGGGATTTGATGTCGTCACCGACGATCGGGACGCCCGCGGCACGGAACTTCTCGTCCCACTCCTTGGTTCCGGCGATGAAGACGGGCAGGGCGTTGACGAAGGCGACCTTCGCGTCGATGGCGGCCTGAGCGTAGAACTCGACGGCCTGCTGGGAACCGACGGGAAGGTAGCACACGAGCACGTCCGCTTCGGCGTCCTTGAGTGCCTTGACCACGTCGGCCGGGTCACGATCGGATTCGACGATCGTGTCGCGGTAGTACTCTCCGAGCCCGTCGAGGGTCGGCCCGCGCAGCACCTCGATGCCGGTCGGTTCCACATCGGTGAGTTTGATGGTGTTGTTCTCGCTGGCGGTGATCGCCTCGGCGATGTCGACGCCGACCTTCTTACCGTCGACGTCGAAGGCGGCAACGAAATCGATGTCACCGACGTGATAGTCCCCGAACTCCACGTGCATGAGGCCGGGCACCTTCGTCCCCGGGGCCGCGTTCCGGTAGTACTCCACACCTTGGATCAGGGAGGAGGCGCAGTTGCCCAATCCGGCAATCGCGACTCGTATCGATTTCGTTGCCACATCTCTCCTTTGTCTTTTCGGGTCTCACCGGGCGGCAGGACTGGTCCCACAGACGGTTTCCCCAAGCAGGTCCTCATGATTGCGGGCCCGCCCATCCATAATAGTGACCCCGTCAAAATGCCGAGCATCGGCACCTGATCGCGGCAGCCGTCGTCTCAGCTGACGACCAGCGGTTCGAGGATCAGGTCCGGGTGATTCTTCTGCACACCCTGCAGCCGCCACCGGTCGGAGAACAGTGCGAGCAGCTCTCCGTCCGAACGGTGCAGCACCTCGACCGAGCGTTCCCGGGCCAGTGTCGGCACGCATTCTGGTGTGGTGCGACGGGCCAGCGAGAAATTGAGCCGTTCGAGGGTGCACGGGGCGTTGAACTCATTCGTCATCCGGTCTTCGGCGACTTCGAACTGCATGGGGCCGACCGCACCGAGCACCGGCGCCTGATCTCCGCGCAGCTCCGAACGCAGCACCTGGATGACGCCTTCGTGGTCGAGCTGTTCGATGCCGCGGCGGAACTGTTTGTACTTCGAGGAATCCTTGGCCCGGATGACCATGAAGTGCTCGGGAGAGAACGTCGGGATCCCTGGGAACTCGACCTTCTTGTCGAGGTAGAGGGAGTCTCCCACACGCAGGGCGGAGGCGTTGACGAGGCCGACGACGTCACCGGGGAAGGCCTCATCGACGACGTCACGGTCGCGGCCGAAGACCTGCTGCGCATACTTCGTGGCGAAGGGTTTGCCGGTGCTCGCATGGGTGAGGACGCTTCCGCGTTCGAACACTCCGGAGCAGACGCGGATATAGGCGAGCCGGTCGCGGTGGTTCGAGTCCATTCCGGCTTGGACCTTGAAGACGAACCCGGAGAACGGGGCGTCCACGGGACGGGGCTCGTCATCTCTGTCCAGGCGCGCCTCGGCGGCGGGGGCGAAGTCGACGAGCATGTCGAGGAGTTTGTGGATGCCGAAGTTGAGGACTGCGGAAGCGAACATCACCGGGGTCGTCTTGCCGGCGAGGAAGGTCTCCTGGTCGTGGTTCTGGTCCTCCATCTCCAGCAGATCCGATTCGTCGACGGCTGTGGCCCAGGCATCGCCCTCGAGCTCCGCGGCGGCGTCGGCGGGGAAGCTCTCCTCACCGGCGATGGTCGCACCGCCGTCGGTTCGGGTGTACTTCGTGTATTCGCCGGTGGTCCGGTCGAGGACACCGCGGAAGTCTCCCGACTGACCGACGGGCCAGGTGATCGGGGTGGGCAGGAGACCGGTGCGCTGCTGGACTTCGTCCATGAGCTCGAGCGCGTCGAGGCCCGGCCGGTCCCACTTGTTGACGACGGTGATGATCGGAATGTTGCGGTGAGCGCAGACCTCGAAGAGCTTCATCGTCTGCGTCTCGAGGCCCTTCGCCGCGTCGATGAGCATGACGGCGCAGTCGACGGCCGAGAGCACCCGATAGGTGTCTTCGGAGAAGTCGGCGTGACCGGGGGTGTCGACGAGGTTGAACACGGCGTCGCGGTACTCGAACTGCAGCGCTGCCGAGGAGATCGAGATGCCGCGGTCCTGCTCCATCTGCATCCAGTCGGAGACGGTGGCGCGGCGGCCGGCCTTGCCGTGGGTGGCTCCCGCCTGCCCGATGGCGCGTGCGTGCAGGGCGAGCGCCTCGGTGGTCGTCGATTTGCCCGCGTCGGGGTGGGAGATGACAGCGAACGTGCGGCGGCGGGCCGCCTCGTGTCGGATGTCCTTGTCGGAATACTGGCCAGAAGTCACCAAAATATCCTATCGTTCTTCTTCTCCGTCCGGCGTGTCCGTTCAGTCACAGTGGCCGGGGCTGAGGTTCGCGGAAGGGCGGAGCGTCCAGCGTCTTGTCGGATTCTGCCCATATGCTGGTGGCGATGTCTGAGGAATTCGTTGAATATGCCGGCCGTTCGGAACCGAAGGAACGCTGGCTCAAGGCCCTACCGCTGATCGTCGCGGGCGTGCTCGGTGCACCGCTGCTTGCGTTCGCCATCATGTTCTCGCTTCAGATCGCCCAGGTGACGAAGTACATCTTCGATATCGGCACCTCCGGGTGGGAGGCCGCCGGCCTCGTGCTGCTCAGTCTCTCCGGAGCGTTCTGCGTGGTCTTCTGGATCGGGTTCCTCTTCATCGGCACCCGTCGCCGCACCTGGAAATGGCGCACCTGGTGGGCGGTCGCCGCGTTCCTCGCCGCTGCTGTCGTTCCGATGTGGGCTGCTGTCGACTGGCTGATCCATCCGGCGGCCTGACCGCCGGCCCGCCGCCTGACCGCCGTCCCGCGGCTTGTCCGCCGGCCCGCCGCCTGACCGCCGTTCCTCACCGCTGCGGGCACTCCGCACTCCCAGCGGCACCTCCTCCAGCTGACGGCCGGTCCAACGACTCGCGGCACCTCCTACAGATCCGCAGTCCATCAGTCACCGCTGGCGCCGAAACCACCCGGTGCACCGAGGTGTTTTGCCGCGAACGGTGACGGATGGCCACATGCAGCAGCCGCAACTGCCTCAGAGACGGCCGGTGTCAGAGATGGACAACCTCGGAGATGGGCGACCTCAGAGCTGGCGGCGTCGGAGCTGGCCGGGCTCAGAGCTGGGCGAGAGCCTTCGCGATGCGCTTCTCCGACACCGGGTGTGCGGTGCCCAGCGAATTCGCGAACAGTGAGACTCGCAGCTCTTCGAGCATCGTGACGACCTCGACCCACGCAGCGGGGAGAGACACGACGAGCTGCGACCACTCGGCCTTCGCCAGCGGCGGGAAGCGGTTGCCGATCTTCTTGACCACATCATCGCCGCAGCCGGTCACGCGGTCCATGAGCTGCTTGTCACGGATCGGTGAATCCTGCATTCCGCCGATGCGCACCACTTCGGCCTGCACCCAGCGGGGCAGCTCGCGCAGCATCTGCGGAGTCATCGCCGCCACTGCCGCCGCGCTCGTCCGCGATCCTCTCCATGCCTTCACATCGGCGAGGTTGGACAGGATCGTCAACGAGGAGGCCTTCGACACGAGCTTGTCGAGCTCGGTTGCCGCGTTGAGCGCCTTCAGCAGCGACGACAGCAGCTCGACGCAGCTCAGCGGCAGCTGGGCGTGAACGTCCGTGCGCAGTCGCGCGAATTGCTCCGCCGTGGACACCCACGAGGACTCCGCCGGACCCAGCCTGTCAGCCACGAGTCCGCGGATTCCGACGCGGACGAGGCTGGTGAGCAGTTCGTCTGCGGACTTCTGGTGACCGGCGAGGATGAGCTTCTCCTCGGTCGTCAGCCCGTCCTGGAGGTATTTGAGCGTGTCACCGGTGTGCAGTGACAGCAGTGTGATGAGCGCTTCTCGGGTGGCGATCCGGGCTTCGAGTGCGGTGTCGAAGGCCACGAGGTCGACGGATTTCGACCGATCGGCCAGTCCGGGGACGGCACCGGCCGCTGCCTGGTCCGGGTCACCGAGTTCGCCGAACGACCACTCCGTCTGCCCGGTCTTCGGTGTGAACGAGGTCTGCTTCTGCCGCGCCTTGCGCACCTGCGGTTTGGCTCGAGTGCTCAGTGCGGCGAGATCTTCGCCGAGCCCGACGGTCTTCGTCCCGTCGACGACACGGAACGTCAGCCGCAGATGAGCGGGGATCCGCGAGCGGTCGAAGTCGGCGGCAGTGACCGTGATCGGCACCAGATCGTGCAGGCCTCCCCCGCCGGCACGCTCGCTCAGATGCGCGGCGAGCACTTCCGGCAGACTCCCTTGGTATGGGGTCAGCGCCGGCAGAATCTCGCGGGCCACGTCGGGCGCGGGAACGAAGTAGCGGCGTTTGTTCTTCGGCAGCGACCGGATATAGGCGGCGACGAGTTCTTCGCGCAGCCCCGGCACCTGCCAGCTGAAGTCTTCGACGTCGACGGCGGGAACCGCCTCGGCGGGGATTTCGACGGTCACCCCGTCGTCGGTGCTTCCGGGGTCGAAGGAATAGCGCAGCTTGGCCCGGGTGCCGTCGGCCAGTTCCCATTCCATCGGGAAATCCGAGGCCACCGAGGCGGTGAGCTCTTCGCTGTCATCGCTGAGCAGCACCGAGGTGGTGAGGTCGAGCAGGTGGGAGTCCCGTCGCTTCTGCTTCTTCCACCACGATCGGAAGTCCGCCGCCGAGGTGATCCCCTCCGGAATCCGTTCATCGAAGAATTCGAAGAGGGCATCGTCCTGGTCGAGCACGCGGCGGTTGCGTGTGCGCGAAGCCAGTTCTTCGGCGTCGTCGATGACTGCGGCATTGTGGTCGAGGAACCCGAAGCGTTCGTGCCAGTCGCCTTCGATGAGTCCCTTGCGGATGAACATATCGCGGGCGGCTTCCCGGTCGAACTGCCCGTATCCGACGCGGCGGTCATTGACGAGTGTGACTCCGTAGAGCGAGATCTTCTCATAGACCATCGAGGCACCGGCCTTCGTCGACCAGTGCGGATCCGAATGCTGTCGGGTCACCAGATCACCGGCGGCCTCAACAACCCAGTCCGGGTCGATCGCCGCGACCGTGCGGGCCCACAGGCGGGAGGTCTCGACGAGTTCGGCGGCCATGACGAAGTCCGGGTTGACCTTGAACAGTCCCGACCCCGGGAAGATCGCGAAGCGGGTGCCGCGAGCACCCTGATAGTCCTTGTGACGTTCGGAACGGGAGCCGATCATCGTCAGCAGCCCGGTGAGCAGGGACCGGTGGATCGCAGCGGCATGCGGGTCGAGCTTCACGGCGGCCACCTGTTTGCCGGTCGCCCCGGCAGAGCCGGTGAGCCCCTGCTTCTTGGCACTGCGTTTGGCCGCACTGAGCTCGGCGAATCCGATCTTGCCCGACCCAGAGCCCGCAGAGCCCCGGCCGGACGGGCGGCCGGCCGGGTCAGCCTGCGACTCATCGTCCGTCGGCTGCCAGACGGACTTCTCGATGCGGATCCCCGCCGAGCCGAGCAGCGAACGCAGCTGTCCCACGAGGTCCTGCCATTCGCGGATGCGCACGAAGTTGAGGAACTCGGTCTTGCACCGGCGGCGGAACTTCGACGACCCCATGTCGGCCTGCAGGCTCTGCAGGTAGTTCCACAGGTTGAGGTAGGACAGGAAGTCGCTGCCGCGATGGGTGAACCGGGCGTGTTTCTCATCGGCGGCGGCACGCACCTCCGCGGGACGTTCTCGCGGGTCCTGGATGGACAGAGCGGCGACGATGACGGTGACCTCTCCCCCACATCCGGCTTGCGCACCGGCGATGACCATCCGGGCCAGTCGGGGGTCGATCGGGAGCACGGTGAGTTTCCGACCGATCTCGGTGACGTGGATTCTGCCCGTGCTGTCGCTGGTCAGGGCCCCGAGCTCGGTGAGCATCGTTCGGCCGTCACGGACGGCTCGGGCCTCCGGAGGGGTGAGGAACGGGAAGTCGAGGATCTCCTGGTCGCTGGAGGCGAAACCGAGCGACGCCATCTGCAGGATGACGCTGGCGAGGTTCGTGCGCAGGATCTCCGGATCAGTGAACTCAGGTCGGGATTCGAAGTCCTCTTCCGAGTACAGCCGGATGCAGATGCCTTCGCTCGTCCGCCCCGACCGGCCCTTGCGCTGGTTGGCACTGGCTTGGGAGATCCGCTCGATCGGCAGCCGCTGCACCCGGGTGCGGTTGGAGTACCGGGAGATGCGGGCGGTGCCGACATCGATGACGAATTTGATGCCGGGCACCGTCAGCGAGGTCTCAGCAACGTTGGTGGCCAGCACGATGCGAGGACGCGAATGCGGTTGGAAGACCTTCTGCTGTTCCCCGGCAGAGAGACGGGCGAACAGCGGCACGACCTCCCAGCTGCTCATTTTCGGACGACTGCGCAGGTGGTCTTCGAGCGCCTCGGCGGTATCGCGGATCTCGCGCTCGCCGGAGAGGAAGACGAGGATGTCGCCGGGGGCTTCGGCGGCGAGCTCGTCGACGGCGGAGATGATGCCTTCGGTCTGCTCCTCGACTCCCGTCGCGTAGTTGCCGGAATCGCCGGGCCCCTCCAGGTCATCATCGCCAGCGGCCGGGTCATCCCCGAGCGGACGGTAGCGGACTTCCACGGGGTAGGTCCGACCCTCGACAGAGATGATCGGAGCGTCATCGAAATGGGCGGAGAACGATTCCGGGTCGATCGTCGCCGAGGTGATGATGACCTTGAGGTCGGGGCGCCGGTGGAGGACCTCCTTGAGGTAGCCGAGGAGGAAGTCGATGTTGAGGCTGCGTTCGTGCGCCTCGTCGATGATGATGACTTCGTAGTCGCGCAGCAGCCTGTCGCGGGAGAGTTCGGAGAGCAGAATGCCGTCGGTCATCACCTTCACCCGGGTGGAGTCGGCGACCTGCGCGGTGAAGCGCACCTGGTAGCCGATGGTGTTGCCGAGTTCTTCGTCGAGCTCGTCGGCGATGCGTTCCGCCACGGTCCGGGCAGCGATCCGCCGCGGCTGGGTGTGTCCGATGAGTCCGTCGACGCCGAGTCCGAGGTCGAGGCAGATCTTCGGCAGCTGCGTGGTCTTGCCCGAACCTGTCTCGCCGGCGATGATGACGACCTGGTTGTCCCGGACCGCCTCGGCGATTTCGTGTCTCGCGGCGGTGACGGGCAGGTCTTCGGGGTAGGTGACGGTGACCGGGTGTGCCGTGCGGGCGTCCCTGAGCCGAGCCCGGCGCTGCTGGTGGTGTGCGGCCGTGGACTTGCGTCGCTGCTGCGAGCGCCCACGTCCGGTGTTCCGGCGCCGAGGCGGCTGCTGAGGGTTCGTGTCCGTTGGCGTGGTCGACGGGGTCGGGTTCTCTTCTGCCATTGCGTCTCCCAGCTTAGCGTCATCCCCGCCGAGGCGGTGCGGAGCCGGGCACGGTCGTCAGCTGCTCTGCCCGTGCGGTTGGTCTGCCCCTGCCCCGGCTCGGAACCGGTCGGCGATGCTCCGCAGCACGGGCTTCATCGCAGCATCGTCGCTCATGTCGACAGCCGTCCATACCCACCGCACACGGTCTACCGCTATCCTCGAAGTGTGAGTGACCATAATTCTGTCGAGGACTCCCGCAGCCGCATCGCCCGCCGGGTCTTCCCGGACGGAGTCGACCCGGACCCCCGTTTCACCCTGGCCAACGAACGGACCTTCCTGTCCTGGATCCGCACCGCTCTGGCCTTCATCGGCGGCGGAATCGCGGTCGAGGCCTTCACCTCGGAGATCTTCTCGACCACGCTGCGCGCCACCTTGTCGATCGTGCTCATGGTCATCGGCTTCGTCCTCGCCGCCGGCGCCGCTTTCCGGTGGCACCGCATCGAATCGGCGATGCGGCGCAAGACCTCTCTGCCGCTGCCTCTCATCATCCCCATCGTCAGCCTCGCCACGGCGCTGGGTGCCGGTCTGCTCGTCCTGGTCGTCGCCGGTCTGCTGTGATGGCCTCCCGACCGCCCCGTCCGCAGCCGCACTCCGACCCGGCGCTGCAACCGGAGCGCACCACGCAGTCGTGGCTGCGCACAAGCCTGACGATGACGGTCGTGAGCCTCGTCTTCATGCGGTTCGTCAATGTCTTCCAAGGCTGGTCGGTGGCGATCTTCGTCATCTGCATGGGCCTGGCGATCGTAGCGATCGCCATGCAGGTCAGGCGCTACCGTCTGGGTTCCGTCTCGATCCGATCCGAGCGCGGTCGTCCCACCCCGTGGGCCGTGGCATTCCTCACCACCGCGGTGTGCCTCATCGCGGCGCTGAGCATCGCCTCGGTCATCAAGATCTCCCTGAGCTGAGCCGCGGGCCCGCCCTGGGGCCGACCAGCAGACTCGCTCGACTGGGCCCGTATCCTCGCGAGGCTCGCCCGACTGCATCCGCATCAGAGCGACGCAGCGTGACCGTCTCCGATCGATCCGGTGTTCCTCGTTGTGAGACCGCAGTTCGGGTCGCGGATCCACCTGCATAGACTTGAGCACATGAAGGATGCACGCGAAGTCTCCACCGCCCCACTCGTCGCCGTCGGTCTCATCGGCGGCTTCCTCACCGCCCGCGAGACCGGGATCCGTCCGCTCGGCGGCGTCGTCCTCGCTGCGGCCGGTGCCTATGCCGCCCGCTCCTGGTACGTGAAGAAGGGGTGGCCGGCAGCGACCGGGCTCGCCCTGACCTACCTCGGCGGCTTCGGTGCCTCGCATCCCTTGGCGAAGAAGATCGGCGCCTGGCCGTCAGTGCTCGCCGTCGGAGCCGTCAGTGCGGCCGCGTCCTACCTCGTGTCCGATATCGCCGAGGCGGACTGACCGACACGCCGGCCGCCGAGCACAGCTCGATCGACCGGCACACCGACTGACCGACCGACTCAACGACCGACCACCGGGTCGCAGGAAGCGAGGACCCCGAGTAGCCCATGCTGGCTGTGTTCGAAGGTTTCGCCGTCATCGCCGGAGTCATTCTCACCGGATTCGTCCTCGGACGGTCCGGCGTCCTCGGACCCCACGGCCAGCAGGTCATCGCGAAGCTCGTCTTCTACGCGGGCACCCCGACGCTGCTCTATGTCACCGTCGCCGACACCGACCTCGGGCTGATCTTCAACACGGCTCTGTTCGCCACCGGCGGTTCGGCCATCATCGTCGGTCTCCTCCTCTTCGTCCTCACCCGCTGGATTCGCCGACGCAGCACCGGTGAGGCGATGTTCTCCGCCTGGGCGACCAGCTACGTCAACATCGGCAACCTCGGCATCCCGATCGCCGCCTACGTCCTCCACGACATCGGCTACGTCGCTCCCGTCCTGCTCTTCCAACTGCTCGTGCTCGCACCGATCGGCATGGCTGTCCTCGACGGGGCGGGGAAGAAGCAGGTCGACTCCCACTGGTACACCACGGTCCTCCAAGTGCTGAGAAACCCGATCGTCCTCGGCGCCGCAGCCGGTGTGGCCGCCTCGGCGACGGGCTTCGAACTGCCGCGGTTCATCTTCGAACCCATCGACATGATCGGCGCCACTGCCGTACCCGGAGCGCTGCTGGCCTTCGGCATCTCCCTCAAGGACGGGTGGGCCCTGCCCGTCAAGGGCACGCGCTCGCAACTGACATACATCACCGTCGCCAAATTCGTCGGTCAACCGCTCATCGCTTGGGTCATCGGCGGTCCTCTGCTCGGCTACGAGGGAGTCGACCTGTTCGCGATCGTCGTGACTTCGGCCCTGCCGACCGCGCAGAACGTCTACATCTACTCGATGCAGTACCGGCAGTCCGAGGCGCTCATGCGCGACGCAGTGTTCATCACCACCGTCCTAGCGGTGCCCGCCCTCGTCATCATCGCCGCCCTGCTGGGTTGAGGTTCGTCCGCCCGGGAATACGCCCGGCTGCGGTGAAATCGGCCGCCGTGGCGTGTCCTGCCCCGCTCAGCCCCTCGGGTCGCTGACAATGGGGGTGTGTCCAGAGACGAGAAGAACGAGACCGAAGACCTCCTGAGCAGGCGGATGAGTTCAGGGTCTGCCAGTGCTGCCGAGAAGCAGTCGCAGGCCCCTCTGGAGGCGGCCAATGATCCCTCGACCGACACCGAGGCGTTCGATCCGATCACGGATCCCATCGCCGAGGATGCCCCCAAGCATTCCGCGGACGCCAAGCCCTCGACGGGCCCGGTGAGGGTGGCTCCCGCCCATTCCGCGAATCCGCACTCTCAGCCGACGACGAACACGCGGGCGACTGATCGCACCGCATCGTCGAGCACCGCCTCGGCGACATCAACCGACACCGGCGCCACACGTGAGGTTCCGGAGAACGCACGCACCGCGGTGATGAGCGAAGCGGATTGGGCCGCCGTGTCGAAGGCGGCGACGTCGACCGATGCGCGGGATCCCGAAGTGCCCGAACGCCGCCGCTCGGTCCTCGACGTCATCGGCACGATCTGGATCATGCTCGCCACCCCCTTCGTCCTCTTGGCGTTGGCGGTCCGCTTCGTCGCCTCGGGCATCTTCCTCAAGATCGAATACTTCCGCCCCGGGTTCCCGGCCGATCAGTTCGGCTTCGGTTCCGCCGACCGTGAGCACTACGGGACGTATGTCGTCGACTACCTGCACAACTTCGACTCTCGGCGCTACCTCGCCGATGTCGTCATGCCCAATGGTGAGCCGGTCTTCATCTCCGATGAGCTCAGCCATATGGCCGACGTCAAGGGCCTCATCTCTCTGCTCTACCTCGTGGCGTTGGTCGGGATCATCGGGTCCGTCCTCTTCGGCATCTACATGTGCCGTCGCAACGGGATGGGCATTCACGCCGGAGTGCGCCTGGGATCGATCTTCAGCATCATCGCCATGGCCGCCGTCGCTGTCGTCGCCGTACTCGGCTGGGACAGTTTCTTCCGCGGATTCCATAAGGTCTTCTTCGCCGACGGTACGTGGGAATTCTACGCCGATGACTCGCTGATCAGGCTGTTCCCGCCGCAGTTCTGGGTCGATGCGGGAATCGTCGGCGGCGGACTGTTCGTCCTCCTGGCGATCATCCTCTTCTTCACCAGCTTCACCGGGCACAAGAAGCGCCGTGCTCTGCGCAGGGCACGCAAGGAGGCCGCAGACGCGTGAGTCTCTGCTGGTGAGCCGGACACGGCTACGGCAGGTGACCGGCGACGGACGGGCCTCAGACTCAGATGGTCGGCTGCAGATGAGCGTCGACAAGCGACAGTGCGGGTGAGAGTCCCGCTCCACGGTTCCGGCCGGGTGGTCTTTCCCCTTCCACCCGGCCGAGTCTCTGTCCGGGACCAGTCATCGACGTCGGGGACTAGTCGTCGACGGCGTCACGTCCGCGGCGGACGAGCAGCGGGTCGGCCTCGAAGACGACCGAGGTGTCCTTGTCTTCGTAGTCGAACTGGTTGAGGAAGTAGCGCATCGCATTGAGTCGAGCGCGCTTCTTGTCGTTGCTCTTGATCGTGATCCACGGGGCATGATCGGTGTCCGTGCGGCGGAATGTCTCCTCCTTCGCTTCTGTGTAGTCGTCCCACCGGTCGAGGGATTCGAGGTCCATGGGTGAGAGCTTCCACCGCCTGACCGGGTCGATCTGTCGGATCGCGAACCGGGTCCGCTGCTCCCGCTGGGTCACGGAGAACCAGAATTTCGTGACGTGGACGCCGGAGTCGATGAGCATCTTCTCGAACACAGGGGCCTGGTCCATGAACGTCTCGTATTCGTCATCGGTGCAGAAGCCCATGACGCGTTCGACGTTGGCCCGGTTGTACCAGGAGCGGTCGAACATGACGATCTCCCCGTTCGTGGGCAGGTGGGAGATGTAGCGCTGGAAGTACCACTGTCCGGCCTCCCGGTCCGAGGGCTTGTTCAGCGCTACGACGCGGGCGGCACGCGGGTTGAGGTGTTCGGTGAAGCGTTTGATCGTCCCGCCCTTGCCAGCGGCGTCCCGGCCTTCGAAGACGATGACGTGTTTGGCGCCGGTGTCCTGGCCCCAGTACTGGAATTTCAGCAGCTCGACCTGCAGTCGGTATTTCTCGAGTTCGTACGTCTCCCGATCCATCTGCTCCCCGTACGGGTACCCTTCACGCCAGGTTTCGACGGCGCGGCCCATCGGGTCGATGAGGTGAGGATCCGTGGTCTGACTGTCCTCAACGGCGTAGCCTTCGAGGCGGAGTTTGTCGATGTACTCCCGCAGATTCTCTTGGAACAGGTTGTTCACGAGGTCCTTCCCTTCCGATGGCGCCACGGTGTCGTGCCTCGTGCACGCTAACGCGGCGAGGTGAATATCAGGTTATGCGATCGATGTCCCGTCTGGGGATGATACCGATGCCCAGCAGGGGTGCGAGCGCGATGAGCCCGAAGGACAGCGGGTAGCCGAAGACGGTGACGAGTGCGCCGAAACCGGGGCCCAGCAGCGCCGACATGACGAACTGTCCCGTGTTCTGTGCACCCATCGCCTTGCCCGACCAGCGGGGGCCGGCCGCCTCGGCGACCGAGGCGAAGGCGAGCCCGTTATCGGCCACCGACACCGCCGAGGCGAGGATGAACACGATGGCCGCGGCGACGGGCAGCTCCTTGAGCGAGAGGACGGCGATCGCCGCGACACAGACGACAGCGGCGATCGCGACGATGCGCATGAGCCCGACACGCGAGCCGACGCGGTCCGAGAGTCCGCCGACGAGCATGCGCCCCAGGGCTCCGACGATCTGCGCGGTCGCGACCACCGCGCCCGCGGTTCCCGCACCGATGTCGTGGACGGCGATGAGCCACACGAGACCGTAGGTGGAGAACGCGAACTGCGGGACGACGAGGAGGGCCGAAACCGCATGGATACGCCACAGGAAAGAATCGCTGCGGTAGGGATTGAGCATCGAGGCGGAGTCCCCGCTGCCCTCCCCCGCCGAGGCGGCCCCCGGCCGGTCGGGGTCACTCCGAGACACGACCGGTCCGGCTGGGGCGGGGCTGCCTGGTTCAGTGGCGCGGTCGAGGACGGCCACCTCGGTGCGGGTGGGTTCCTGCTGGGGCGGGTTCCGCACGAGGGCGAAGCAGATGAGCGCGAGCGCACCGGTGACGGCCGCGACGTACCAGAGGTAGGCGGGGAAGCCGCCGGCCGCGGCGATCGGTGGGATGGTCACGGCCGCGACGCTCGTGCCCAAGGGCTGGGACATCTGCCGGATCCCCATGGCCAGCCCGCGGCGGTGGCGGGGGAACCAGCCCATGACGACACGGCCGCTGGCCGAATTCACCGACGCGGCAGCAGCGCCGGAGGCGGCGATGACGAGGACCATCCAGATCGGTGAGTCGACGACGAGGACCGCGGCGGCCGAGAACACTGCGGTCAGTCCGATGCCCAGGGTCATGGCCAACCGCTCCCCGTAGCGATCGGCGAAGGCACCCCACGCGATGAGGGTGAGGATGAGACCGAAACTCGGGGCGGCGGCCACCGTCCCGGCTTGGGTGAGTGTGAACCCGAGGTCGGAGTGCATATACGGGATGAGGAATGCCGGCCCCGCAATCGCGATCGTCGCCGCCATCTGCGTGAGGACACCGATGATGAGGATCACCCAGGCCTGCCGGCTCGGTCCGTTCATCGTCATTGGTTCAGGCTAGCCGCGGCCTCGGGCCGTGCGCGGAATGTCTCAGATCGCGGTGGCATCGGTTTGCCGATAAAGTGTGTTCTGAGCATTCCCCCCTATAGCCCAATCGGCAGAGGCAGTCGACTTAAAATCGATTCAGTCTGGGTTCGAATCCCAGTGGGGGGACCCTACAAAATGCATCTGACCTGCAATGATGCTTTCCAAGCGGATGAGCTGATTCCGATAAGGAGTCGCAAACCCCACGCTTACCCATCTTTTTCGTTTCGGTTTTCGCCGAATCGATCGAGGATCTCGGACACGTCGGGAGCCGCCGTCGCCTTCTTCACATAATGCTTCGCGGTGACCGCTGTACCAGAGTGACCAAGCACAGCAGCAGCCGCCTCGAGGGTCGCCTCGGCATCGATGAGCGTGGCCACAGACTTACGGAACACATGCGGCGAGATCGTACCGTCACTTTCTATATCCTTGAGCGCGGCTCTAAGCCTTGATCCACCGATCTGCTTGATGTCCGGTGGCCCACTCGAATTTGAGCTTGGGCACGATGAGTGGGCAGGAGGTAGTGTCCCGGTCTCTCACCGGTCTCTTCCACATTGAGCCTCCCAGAGCCTC
>NZ_JBNBZD010000013.1:0-103079 GCF_049804075.1 Brevibacterium sp. FAM 24630 | reverse complement strand
ATCGACGATCAGCGGAGTCGAAGCATCTGTCTCGTGGTTTGGTGCCTGAGCCCCGGAGAGTTCCCACACCCGGGCACGCGCCGCCGCCCGAGCAGTGTTGAGAGCAGCCAGTACTCGATCGGCGTCGGCGGCGAGGGTGCGGATGAGGCGGGTGATCGTCGGGTTCGATGCCACTGGGCCGTAGAGGTCGGGTTCGTCGCGGAGGACGGAGCTATCGGAGAGGGCGTCGCCGCCGAGTGCGAGGGTGATGGCGATGTCGGTGAGGATCTTGGCGGGGTCGTGGATGGCGAAGGGTTTCTTCCACGCTGCCAGAGCCTGCTTCAGGTAGTGGCCAAGCCCGCTGGTGTGCACGGTTTCAGTCAGCAGCATACCGCCGGCTTGCCCGACAGCATTGCTGAGCGCGGTATCGACGTGCAAGCGAGGATAGCTGCGGGTAGGCTTCACTGTGAGAGTGCTCCTTTTCCAACGGGTTCTGGTTGTCTTCGCAAACACCATTATCCCTGGTCAGGAGCACTTTTCTTCTGTCAGTCCACCATCCGGTCGATCCTAATCATGAAAACTCGAGGCTAGTTCTTCGAGAGCTTCGACCCCTCGCTTTTCGAGCCTGCGAAGTTGTCCAATCCGGTCTCCGATCCTCTTCAGCCTTTGCTCGATGTCACGGTCGCTTCGTGTCGTGTCAACCCTGTATCGAAGTCCTGTGAGGTCAAGGACGATGGATTCGCAATACTGCTTTCGTCGGTCTGGACCGAAATAGCGGATCGTACCGGTCAATCGGTCGGGCGCCACCACTTCGCCCTTCCTTCGATGCTCATCGAGCATGTTCCTATACAAGGAACGTCGAGAGTCCCCTGGACCGAACGTCAATCCCGGTCCTTGATACATCCGTCGGATGTACGAACCGTAGTTGTTCCTATTCGGCTCAGCGCTACTCAGGGAACTGTCGAATTCGATGGTCACGTTATATGCCGCGCTCTGGCCGAAATTTTCCACGACAAAGTACATTCGACTCGAAGCCATTGCTTCAACAAACTTGACAGTGACATACGGCCGTGAACGATCGCGACTGTCCCTTGCGCTCCGAACCATCGTGATCACAGCAATTACTGTTGTCACCAAAATACTTATGACTCCGACAAGCCCCGGGTCGATCATGCCGCCTGCACCTTAGCCAGCTCCTCCATCTGATCGATGACCAGCTGGATCGCCTCTTTGCGCCGATCCGGCGGGTACTTGTGCCGGATGAGCAGCAGTTTCACAGATGTCCGCAGCTTGGCGCGAACGTCGTCGCGCACAGTCCAGTCGGTCTTGACATCACGCTGCATGATTCCCACGAGTTCCCGGGCGATCTGCGCCAATGTGTCCGCGCCCTGGCTCTGCACTGCGGATTCGTTCTCCGCCACCGCATCATAGAAGGCCAGCTCCTTCCAGTCCAGAGGCGGATCGAACTGCTGACCACGGTTGCCTTCGTCGGCCACCTCGCGCGCGAGCTCCACGAGCTCTGCGATCACCTCGGCCGAGGTCAGCTGCTGATTCGTGTACCTGTTCATCAGCTCTCGGATCCGCTCGGCAAATGCCTTCTGCCGCACGAGGTTGCTCTTCGTCAGCTGCGTCGCCCGGTCGGTGAGTACATCCCTGAGTGCTTCGATGGCCAGGTGGGGAGTCGGAGACTTCTGGGCTTGGTGGGTGAGATCCGGGGTCAGGTCCTGCAGCGACGGTTTCGCGAGCCCCGCGGCCTCGTAGATGTCAACGATCTCCCCAGCATGGGTCGACTCCTCCAGCAGGCCCGCGAGCATCAGCTCGACGTCCTCGGATACCGGGCGTCCCGAGGCCTGCCGCTCCTGAGCGTCGAACTTCGCCATCCACACGCGCACCTCTTCGTAGAACTGCGCATCCGCACGCCTGTCTTTGAGTTCGTCGGAACCTCGGGCCAGTGCCCATGCTCGTGCCAGACTTCCGGACAGGCGCCGATAGTTCTCGGCCAGCCCCGAGTCCTCAGCTGCATCCGTGTCCGAAGAGTTCTCGGTGCCGTCGTCGCCGAGCCCTCGAGGCTGTTGTGCCAGGGTCACATTCGCATGCGCGGGATCGCGCAGATAGTTCGTCAACCCTAGAGCAGCCTTGATGTGACTGCCGGGCTGTCCGTCGAGTTTCGCCCGCCAGTCGTATCCGGCGCACAAAGTGTCCAAAGCATCGAGGAACTCGTGAACGACTCGCACCGCATCGTCGAATTTGCGCCCCATCGGCTCGGTTTCCTGATCACGCGCCGTGTATTCGGCCAGCGCGTTGCGCAGGTTGTTCGCGATCGGAGCATAGGCAACCATGAGTCCGTCGGTTTTGCCCCGATAGGTGCGATTCACTCGCGCCAGGGTCTGCATGAGCAGCGCGTTCTTCAGAGGCCGGTCCAGGTACAGCGTGTGCAGCTGCGGGGCGTCGAAGCCGGTGAGCATCATGTCCTTGACGATGACGAGTTCGAGTTCGTCGTCGACGTCTTTGATGCGCTTCTGAATCGTCTTGTTCTGCCCCTGCCTCCGGCGATGCTTCGCGATGAGTCCGGAATCCGAAGAATTCGATGAGTAGACGACCTTGATCTTGCCGGCGTCGACGTCGTCGCTGTGCCAATCCGGGCGCAGTTCGATGATCTCCTCGTAGAGTCGGGCGCAGATCTCACGCGTGGCGCAGACGATCATCGCCTTGCCGGGTGCGGCGATGAAGGGCCGCATCGATTCCGAGCGCTCTTCCCAGTGCTCGACGATATCGGCGGCCAGCAGCTGCAGGCGTTCGTGGTTGCCGTAGACGGAGTTGATCACGGCGACCGACTGCTCCACGCGGGTGCGTTCGACATCGTCGAGGCCCGCAGTCGCCTCGTCCGCCGAGGTGTTGAGGTCGTCTTCGGAGACTTCTTGACCCAGACCCATCTCGATCAGCCTCGGCTCATAGACGACCGGGACCGTGGCGCCATCGCTGACGGCCCGGGACAGGTCATAGGTGTCGATGACGTCGCCGAACACCTCTTGGGTGTTGCGGTCGGCGAAGGAGATCGGGGTGCCGGTGAATGCAATGAATGAGGCTCTGGGCAGGGCGTCGCGAATGTGTCGGGCGAAGCCGTCGAGTTCGTCATAGTGGGATCGGTGTGCTTCATCGACGATGACGATGATATTGCGGCGATTGCTCAGCTCCGGATGATCGAGCCCGTCGGCGCGTTCGCTGTCGGTGCGACCGAACTTCTGCAGCGTGCTGAAGTAGATTCCGCCCGTGACCTTATGGGTCAGCGCCTCCCGCAGTTCCTGCCGGGAGGAGATCTTGACCGGATTTTCGGCTAGAAGTTGGGAGCGGTCGAAGGTTTCGAACAGCTGGGAGTCGAGTTCGGTTCGGTCCGTGACGACGACGATCGTCGGGTTCTTCAGTTCGGGTCGAATCGCGACGAGGTGGGCATAGAGCTCCATCTCCATGGATTTGCCCGATCCCTGCGTATGCCACACGACCCCCGCACGACCGTCGCTGCGCACCGCCTCGACGGTCGTGCCCACGGCCTTGGTGACCGCGAAGTACTGGTGCGGTTTGGCCACCCGTTTGGCCAGACCGTCCGCGCCTTCGTCGAAGGCCACGAAGTTGCGGATGATCTGTCCGAATCGCTCCTGATTGAACACCCCGTCGATGAGCACTTCGCTGCCGAGGCTCGCTCCCGTATCCGTGTGGTCGCGGCCGAGTGCAACCACCGCGCCGTCGTCGTCGACATTCCATGGTGAGTAGTGGTTGAAGGGGGTGAATGGGGTCCCATATTTCGCGTTCACTCCGTCGCTGACGACGGTGAGGGCGCAGCAGGAGAAAGCGTCGGGGAATTCCCGCAGGTACGTCTGCAGTTGCGCGTAGGCCTCTCGTTCGCCTGTGTTCGCGTCGCCGGCCCGTTTGATCTCCATGATCACCAGCGGGAACCCGTTGACGTAGAGAACGATGTCGAAGCGTCGTTCGATCTCACGGTTGCGGATCGTCACCTGGTTGATCGCCAGGTAGGAGTTGTCCTCGGGACGGTGGCTGAAGAGGCGGATCGTCGGGTTCTGTTCGGTTCCGTCAGCATCGATGTAGGAGATGCCCCGATAGCCATGGGTCAGGTATCCGTGGAACCTGAAGTTCTCCGCAATTGGATCCGCCGAGGCGGCCGCGAGGATCTCTCCCAGCGCTTCGTCGAGGTACCGCGGAGGAACGCCCGGGTTGAGCGTGCGCAGGGCCTGAGCTGCCCGAGTCTTGAGGACGAGGCCGTCCCATTCCGTCCGCCCATCGGTCTGCCCGGGTGTGACCTCCGGGCCCGGTACGTGCTCCCACCCGTTCTCGACGAAGCGGTCGATGTGAAAGGTCTCCCATTCGGATTCGGGGATCATGCTTCCTCGTTTCTGACGATGAGGCGATAACTCTGTTTGGAACTCGACTGCGTGCCGACCCGTTCGACGATCCCTCGTTCCATCAGGGTTCTCAGCCGACGCCACACAGTGGTATGACTCAAGCCCAATTGCGATGCGATCTCACTTGTCAGCGCATGGCCTGCACCAAGAGCCTGCACCACGGCATCGAGTTGCCCATCGATCCCGGGCTGACGAGACTGCGTTTGTGAAGGTATCGCAGCAGCCATGGTCGGTTCGCCGGGCACAAGGTGGTAGCTGGCGTATCGTCTGCCGCCCTTGATTTCGGCTATTCGTCGATCAATAAGGTCTTTGAGGACGGCTCGGGCTTCGTCACCGGGCACGCTCCAGCCTTTGAGCATGGCGACGTTAGTTCGTCCGGCATTGATCATCATCGCGATCGCCAGATGATGAGTGTCCGACAGCCCGGCAAGACCCAGTCGGTTGATCCGGTCCATCGTCTGTGTCGACAACAGTGCCGTCCTCTGCATCGTCACTGTGAGGTGGCCTGGTGAAACGTCGAACTCGGGCGGAGACATTCCGACCGCTCTGAGTGCCGCTGTCACTCTGACCAGACCGGTTCCGCGGTTTTCAACGATGGTCTCCTTCTCCCCGATCACGGGCATATCGGACAGGAGCTTCGCCAAAGTGGCATTACGGGAAGTCGAGCCGCCTTCGTCAGTGCCCAGCGATTCTGCCGCCACTTCCCCGTACAGTCCTCCGGGGCTCCGGACTTCCAGT
Organism: Brevibacterium sp. FAM 24630; assembly: GCF_049804075.1. Classification (NCBI taxonomy): domain Bacteria; kingdom Bacillati; phylum Actinomycetota; class Actinomycetes; order Micrococcales; family Brevibacteriaceae; genus Brevibacterium; species Brevibacterium sp. FAM 24630. The sequence goes on along the minus strand of NZ_JBNBZD010000013.1, from coordinate 97,947 downwards.
CGATCCGGGAACAGTTCAATCTGAATCTGGGTCCCCCGGGATTCCGGACTGTAGTCGCGATGGAGCAGGGCATTGGCGAAGACCTCACGCAGAGCTTCGATCGGGTAGTCATAGCGGTCTTCACGTCCGATTCCGTGAATGATCGCGGCTCGGCTCATGTGTTTGCGCATTGCGTCTATAGCCGCGTCAAGCTGATCGGGAATCGGGCCGTCCAGGCTGAGGTTGTCGTAGAAGCGTTCCCCGGACGGCCCCAGGCTCGCTCGATCACGTCCAGGAAAGACTACGAACGAGATGAACAGCTGAGGGAAGAACTGCTGAGGGTATTTTCCGACAGTCAGCAGTCCTGCCAAGGTGGGGCGAGTCTCTCCGCCGGCGGTCGTGAGAACCCCCAGTCCTGTCAGTACTTCGTCCTCATTCTGACCTTTGAACGCACGCGGAGTGCGCTCTGTAGCCCTCTTGACGAGTTCGGTGCAGAGCTCGTCATCAAGGTGCTCTCTGCTTGCCTCCGCGACCGGTTCGCGGTCGTGAGTCTGCTGAATTGTATTCGTCAGCAGCTGGGTGACCTCATAACCGGTCAGCTTCCGATCACCGTCCCCGCTGCGGATGAAAGAGCCCTGGTGCGCGCCACGGTCTGTGAGGTGACAGGGTTTGTCCTTGGGCAGTGCTTCGGAAACAACAATGCGGACAACGGCGGAGCCCTCGAATTCGAGGACTTCGACTTCATCGCGAATCGGAGGTGTCAGCTTGTCAGCGCACGCACCGGCGAGAGCATCACGTATCGCTGCGGCGTCGAAGCCGTCAGCTGCGGTGAAGTCGGCCGACTCGTCGATGCCGAGCAGGACAGTTCCGCCCTGGCCGTTGGCAAAAGCGCTCAAGGTCTCCGGAACCGTCTTCGGAAGCTTTCCGACCGAGGCCTTGACCTCGACATCGGCCGGCTCGACCCCGAGCGTCCGGAGGCGATGCACGGCTGCAGTCAGTTCAGCGTCTTGCACCTTTTCACCGACCTTCCCTCCTTTTCGGAAACCTTACCACCTTTTCAATTCAGTGAAAGAGTTGTCGAAGTAGCTGTCCAAGTGGGCGCTCCCGGCTCCGAAGCCGGCTGTTCAGACGAATGCAGGTTCGACTGGCTCAGACCGCGTCGCTCACTACCGCCTCCGCATCCTTGACCGTGATCTTTCCGTTCATCAGCAGCGGGAGAAGTTCGTCGCGAGTGCGAGCGAGAGCCCGAGACTCAGACACAGCCGTCTTTACACGCTTAAGCAAGCTCATTGACAGCTCTCCGAAGCGATTTAGACTCTCGTCGTCCACCTTGGCCAGCCGGTAATCCGCAACGTCTGCAGCCGCAAGCCTCTGCCGACCACTGGTCCCCTGCATGTGCTTGATCGCAAAATCGCGAAAGCGCTCACTCTTCGTCAAAAAGAACGGGACCGCTGAAAGCAATGGCGACCTAGCACGGAAGACGATGAACTCAGTCGAACCAACACCGACTTCCGTATTCTCGAGGAAATCTACGTAGCCAGCTTTGCCGTTCTCCAAGCAAGGAGTAATGCGCGCAAGCAGCACATCGCCGTTAATGAACCGTGCACCGCTCTTTGCTTCGCGAGTGGACCACGAGCCCACAGTCATGGAAGAGTCAGGAAGGTCCTTCATGCCAAGATATGGAGCCTGACCAGCCAGTTTTTGAGAGGTTCGAGGATTCACGTCGAATAGGTCGCTGACGGTCAAGAACGAGCCGTCCCCCGTGAAGCCATCCAGCCTCAGTAATGCGAAGCGTTCTTGCAACAGATCTTGCACCGCACCGGACAGTCGCTCATTGGCGGCGATTTTGTCGTCGAGGGCGCCGAGGACTTCAGCAACTCCAGCTTGCACATTCAACGGAGGAAGGGGCACTAACAGTTTAGACAGATCGGTTCCTTTTACTCCCGCAGCTGCGACTTGAGTAATGATGGTCGACATATTCCGTCTACCCATGTCAGATGCGAAGTAGTAGTAAAAGAAGAGAGGATTCGCGAGCCTTGGGTCAAGCTGGGCCCGTATCAAGTGGCTTTCCCAAGTGCAATCTTCATCGGACGATTCGAAAATTGAACATTTCCCCGCACCCTCGAAAGTCAATGACTGACGGGCGAAAAGCAAGTCTCCGTGTTGAAGCACATCTTTCGTGCGATCGACTCTGTCCTCAGGAACGAGTTCTCCCACAGACGCCCTAATTCTGTCTGTTCCGAAGATTTGCTTCATGCCGATCATCCGCATTCCAACTCCACGGTCTCTCGACGCAACAGTAATTCCATTTCGCAACGGACGTTCGAAGAGTTCACTGAACAACACTGATTTCATCCCAGACGCTCCAGCTGCTCGCGGACGACCGTTTCCAACCTCGCCGACTCATCGAAAGCGTCGATCAGCTCCCCCTTCAGTCTCGCGATCTTCTCGTCGATCGGCTCCAGATCTTCCGGCTCGGGCGCCGACCCGACATAACGGCCCGGGGTCAGCGCATATCCGCCTTCCTTGATCTCGGCCAACGGCACTGTCCGACAGAATCCGGGTACATCTTCGTACTCTCGTCCGGCCGCCTCGGCGGATTCAGAGCCGATCCACGCATGGAACGTACCCGCGATCTCGGCGATGTCCTCATCGGACAGCGAACGCTCGGCACGGGAGATCATGTGCCCCATTTCGCGCGCATCGATGAAAAGCACCTCGCCGGCCCGGGCTCCCTTCTTCTTCGCGAAGAACCACACGCACACAGGAATACCGGTCGAGCGGAACAGCTGAGTCGGCAGCGCGAGCATGCACGAGACCAGGTCGGCCTCGACGATCCGAGCACGGATATCGCCCTCACCGCCGGTGTTCGACGACATCGACCCGTTCGCCATGACCACGCCGGCCTTGCCGTCGTCGGTGAGCTTGGACAGGATGTGCTGAATCCAGCCGTAGTTCGCGTTCTTCTCCGGCGGGACGCCGAAGGTCCACCGCGGGTCCTCCTCACTGCGTGCCCACACCTTGAGGTTGAACGGCGGATTGGCAAGAACATAGTCCATCGGGGTATCGGCGTGGATGTCGCGGGCGAAGGTGTCTCCCCACTTCTCGCCGAGACCCTGGACCTCGATCCCGTTGATGGCGAGGTTCATCTTCGCCATCCGCCAGGTCTCCTCGATGGATTCCTGACCGTAGACCGCGATGTCTCGTGGATCGCCGTTATGGTCTTCAATGAACTTCTCCGACTGGACGAACATGCCGCCCGAACCGCAGCACGGATCGTAGACCCGCCCCTTGAACGGTTCGAGGATCTCGACCATCGTGCGCACCACCGGTCGCGGGGTGAAGAACTCGCCGCCCCGCTTGCCCTCCGCACGGGCGAACTCGCCGAGGAAATACTCATAGACCTCCCCCATGAGGTCACGTGCCCGGAACTCTCCCTGCCGGGAGAAGCGCGTGCTGCTGAAGAGATCGACGAGCTCACCCAGACGACGCTGATCGAGATTGTCCTTGTTGTACAGGCGCGGCAAGGTTCCCCGCAGGGACGGGTTGGCCTTCATCAGCTGATCCATCGCCTCATCGATGAGAGCACCGATGGTCCTGCCGGCTTCGGCCCCTGAGGGCGCCTGCCCTTTGGCATTCTCAGCCAGGAAATCCCACCGCGCGGCAGAGGGAACGAGGAAGATGCCCTCGCCGACATAGGTATCCGGGTCCTGGAGCAGCTCGGCGATGTCTTCCTCGTCGATGCCTTGCTCTTCATAGTCGGACCGCAGCACCGACTGTTCCTCCTCGAATGCGTCCGAGACGTATTTGAGGAAGACGAGACCGAGAATCACGTCCTTGTACTGACTCGCGCTCAGCGAGCCCCGCAGGCGGTCGGCCGCCTTCCACAGAGTCGCTTTGAGTTCGCTCATCGTCGTCGGCTGTTCGACGGCGTTCTTCTTCGTGGCCATGTCACCTTCCTTGTGATGGCTGCGGCTCGAGGCTGCTGCCCATCAGTTCCATCGTCCCGGCCGCGACACCGCTCAAGAGCGAATGCCCCAGCGTCTTCGCGGCACGTTCCTTCACCTGCAATTGTTGTCGATATCCGGCTAATCTCCGCATCGCGTCTTCGACCGCGTCGACCTGGTCGGCAGGAATGCGGGGAATCTGCCAGTTCGTGTACTCCTTCGACTGCGCATCGTTGATGACCGTGGACAAGGTGTGCGAACCGATCGGGGTGCCATCGGCCCGCCGCAGGATCTTGTTCGGCGAGACCACCAGCGAGCCACCCCGGTCATCAACCCACGCGGTCGGCGGATTCGAGCAGAAGACGACGTCCCCCGGTTGTGTCCTCATACTGCGACGCAGCGAGCTCTCGGCAACGAAGGCATCAATTCGGAACACTTCGCCACCGCTCCTGGCATCGACGACCGACACCGCACCGGTGTCCTCCGCCAGCGATTCGTCGATCCGACTGCCGCTGTGACGAGTGAGCGTTCCATTGTCGATCATCGTGCCGAGCGAAGTCGATCCCACCACCAGCGAGGCGGGGCGGTCAGTGACATAGATGTCGAAGACCTCGGTCGCCTCGGCGGTTTCGATCGAAGCGACGCGCACGTCGTCGATGAAGTCCTGCTGCCCGGTTGCGAAGCTCACCGCTCGGGTACCGGTCGGAACAACGGCCTCGCCGCCGAGGATCGACCGAATATCACGCGACCTGACATAGCGGAACGCGCGAGCAGGCAGCTCGTTCGGCACGGTTCCGGCGGCCAGCACTCCGGCCACATCGGCCGACAGATCAGACCGGTCGACCGGGGCTTCGCTGAGATCGGCCACCCACGGGTGGTCGAGAGTGGCACCTCCTTTGAGCAGCCACAGTCCGCTGCTCTGTCGCGGAGCGTGTTTCCACAGACCGCGAGGCAGACGCAGCGCACAGACGAGAGGTCCGTGGTTCGCAGAACGGCTGCTTCGCAGTGATTCCGAACGACGCTGCTCGGACGTGCCGTCCAGTCTCCCGCAGAGCAGGTCGGCAGGACCGGCGACGATCGCGTACTCATTGGGGTTGAGATCGAGAATCACCCGATCGAGTCTTTCGAGCACCTCTGCGCTCTCCAAGCCGTAGACGGCGACGACTGACACCGTCGGTCGTTCGGAGTCGAGGGCGAGCCACCCCCGCAGGAGCGCCCTCTTTCGCAGGTCACGGATGTGGGGAGAGTCGGCGGTCACATGCGAGGCCAAGCCGTCCACCGTTTCCGCCACGGCGAGGAGGTCAACGTCCTCGCACTCGAGGACGAGCTCCCCCGCCGCCGAGGATCCCCGTCCATCGGATGCGGTCTCGCCGTCAGCGACTACTCCCTCGACGACTGAGGCGATGACATCCACGAGTCCGGGATCGAAACCTCGTCGTTCCTGCCTCCGGCTCAATCGCCCCGTTTCCAACCGGTCCAGGGCATCAGCGGCACCGAACGACGCGGCATAGAGGTCGTCGACGTAGTCCAGAGCGGCAGCGGCGAACTCGGTGTCGATGACCTCACTGAGGAGAAATCGATCAGCAGGGTCAAGGGAGGCGGCGATCTCGACGAGCATCGACTCACCGAGATTGTTGAGATCGTCCTCGGCATTGTCCCTCAGACACAGAAGAACCAGCGCGTGGTCGATCGACACCCCAGTGGGAATGCCGGCGGCCGGAGCATCTTCGACGAACTCCGCATTGTTGCCGCGACCCGTGCGCCGCAGCCATTCGACGACAGCCTCGACATGGAAGAGTTCACGCCCGTCCGGACCCTCGGTTCCCTCCGGGAAGGGGATTTCGCGACCTCTGACCGTGGTGCGTCTGCGCCATTGGGACACTGCCGGCCGGGAGACACCTGCCAAGTCGGCAATGTCCTGCATCGACATCAATGCGTCGCTCATTGTGCCTCCCGTTGCACTCGCGTTTTCCGTTGTGCCCCGATCCTAAGCGACCCTGCACAAGGAGTTAAATGCATTCACCGTTAAGCCCCCTTAACGGCGTATTCGTTGCTCAATTCTATGCGGATGTCGTGAACTGAGTTCTCAACGACCGGCCGAACCATGCCGGCCAATGCACCCCGACCAGCGATAGGACGGCCCCGAATGAACTCGTTCCCACATCCGCCCCCTCACCACGACGGCGGACATCAACACCAACAGCCCTACAGTGCCCCATCCTCCCCGTTGCCCCTGACACCGCAGCGGTCCACGAAGCACATCTGGTTCGGGCTCGGCGGTCTGGTGATCGGGCTGCTCCTCGGAGTCGGAACGGTCGGGGGAATCGTCGGGATCAGTTCTCTTGCCGAAGCCGACGCGCAGGCGGCTCGGGCAGAGCTCATGGCCGACGGCTACGAGACATGCTCGCTCGGCTCGGTCGATGGAGCGACACTGAGCGCCGACAGGTTGAGCGTCGACTTCGACGGTGCCGGGATGTACTTCGGCCCAGATCTTGCCGACGTGTACTGCCTTGGCGACGCCTTGGGCATGCCCGACTCTGTGAGCTCCCGGATGGGGCAGACACGGGCGCTCGACGGAACACAGACCGCGGATTGGGATTCGTTCTCAGTGTCGTGGAACTACCACCCCGATGACGGACTCGGTGCGATCTTCGAGTACGTCCCGGATTCGTGACCCTTCGCGAACAGTCCACCTGACTGCTCGCTGCCCGCCGCCGGTCGGTGGCCTGCACGCCGCTCACCGATCGGCGCATCGCGCACAGCCAGCCGAGGCGCCCCAACCGCCCATCACCGCCATTCACATCACACCGCTATACACACCCAAGGAGAATCATGTCCCACAACCCGCACGAACAGACCACCCGATTCGCCACTTCGTACAACAACCTGCCGCCGGAATCAGACAAAAGCTTCGTCCTGACCTGGCTCTTTGCGTGGTTCCTCGGCTTCTTCGGAGTCGACCGCTTCTACCTCGGCAAGGTCGGCACCGGCATTCTCAAACTGATGACGCTCGCCGGATTCGGCATCTGGTGGCTGGTCGACGTCATCGTCGTCCTCGCCGGCAAGGCGACTGACAAGTCCAAGAGACCACTGTCGGGATACCGGCAGCATCGCACTGTGGCGTTCGCGGTCACTGCCGGCTTCGTTGCAGTCGGCATCATCGGGAGCAGCATTGCCGGCACCAGCGGCACCGAAGACGTCTCCGGACCGGCCGTCGCGGAAGACCAGCAGTCCGAGGAGACGTCGCCCGATAAGGACACGCCGGCGCAGGAGGCACTTGCGCAAGAGGCGCCTGAAACCGCAGAGCCGGCGGTCGAGGACCCCACGGCAGACGAGGTCGACGCCTCATGGGCAGACGAGAAGTACGGAGCATTCAGCACCGTCAGCGAAGACGGAACTGGCGACTCGATCATCACGCTTCCTTCCGGCGCGACCGCGGGGCTCGTCACTGCGAACAATACGGGCAGCGGCAACTTCGTCATCGATGTCCTCGACGACTCGAATCAGTCGACCGGAGACCTCCTGGTCAATGAAATCGGTACCTACGAAGGCGCAACGGCCTATGGAATCAACTCCTTCGGAGAGGCCTCCTCTCTCAAGGTCACTTCCGACGGCAATTGGAACATCACGATCGAACCGATCTCCGCAGCGCCCGAACTCGAACCGACCGGCACAGGAGACGCCGCATTCCTCTACACCGGGCCGCCGACTCAGCTGACAGCCACCTATAACGGCGACTCGAACTTCGTCGTCTATGAAGACACCGACGAATTCTCCATGGGGCTGCTCATCAACGAGATCGGCGCGTACGAAGGCACTGTCCCCCTGTCGGCAGGTCCATCGCTCCTCACCGTCAATGCCGATGGCAAGTGGAGTCTGACGACCGACTGATCACTGACTAATCAAAATGGCCGCCGGCCGAGGTCGCCGGCCATGCACAAGAAAGGGATCGATATGCTCACCGCATTGTCGGACATCGCCATCAGCACCATTTCAGCAGTTCTCGGCGCCCTCATCGTCGCGGCCATCCCGATCGGGACCCGCCCTTCGCTATGGACGGGAGGCAGCCGCACGTCGGTGCAGAACAAAAATGGTCAGCAGGTCTACGCCCCCAACAGCACTGGCCCGATCAACCCGACTCAGAACAATGTAGTCATGACGACCCACCAGACGATTCATCAGAACATCGAGTCATCGGCGAAGTCGACCGGTACGACACAGTCCGCTCCAGACGAACGTGTGCGGGCCGTGCTGATCGGTCTCGTCATGATCACTCTCATAGCGGTCTACAGCCGTGGGTACGAAGTGGCCGTCGGATTCGCTGTTGGAGTCAGTATCGCCTTGACAGTGATTCTCATCGCCCTCATCTTCCGTACGTACAAAGCCGAGCTGTTCGCGGTCCAGTCGCTGGCTGCATGCATACGGATCCTCAGTGCCATCGTGCTTCTGCTTACAGCATCGTGGTTGACGGTGGGCAGAACATGGGGCGGATACTCTATGGCCGATGTGAGAACTCAGTTGGAATCCCTGACGGAACCGGCAGCACTCAGCGAGGGCGCCGCACCTTGGGTCGGTTCGAGGACGGTTGTCCCTGCCTTCAAGATGTTCTTCTCAGACGCACAGTTGGCGCTGGTCGGCGTCTTTGCACTCGTTGCCATGATCTTCGCGCTGATTTGGGCATGGTCAGCAGTATCGACGGCTTTCGCGTGGAGCTCGTATCTCGGTTTTCAGCACGGAGCGACGACAAAACACAGAGTCATCGTTCGGGCGTCGAAGTTCGAAGCGCTCAATGCCCGCTCCGCCTGGTCGTCGATCGGGTCGACCGTGCTCTTCGTCGCAATCATCATCGGATTTCCCTGGCTGGTGACGATATCGTCCAACGGCGAGCTCTCTCGGTGGCTCTTCGGCCAGTAAGAGCGGAGGAGACCCTGCACAGCCGCAGATCGGGCTCAGCCTCCGCTGACCTGTGTCACCCCGCCCTCCGACTACACTGAAATCACGTTCGCGAGTTGTGGCCTTCGGTACCTGGCCGGCCACACGGCAACCCGTCATCGACCGGGTGCCCCAGGGGAAGAACGGGCCCGCGCCGACCGCTCGGGCAAGCTTCGATCCGGGCCCATACGCCCGAGAAGGACGGTTCGCCATGTCCGCAGACTTCAACGACTCCGACAAACGCCGCAGGGCCGCCGAACAGTGGCCGGGCTTCGACCCCGCCGAGGCACTGCATTGGTCGAAGGTCCTCCTCCGCCACTCCCCCGACCCGCAGCGCGCCGGCATCAAGGCTCAGATGAACTCAGCGATCGATCGCGGAATCCCGGTCGCCGGGCCCGGTTGGGTGCGCACCGCTGACTCCGCTCGCGCCGACGGCTTCAACCCGGTGCTCTATCAAGCACTCCACGAAAGCCTGCGCACCATCCCGAAAGCGTCATTCCGATCCCATCCGGGACACCGCCAGGCGACGTTCAAGACCTACGTGCCCGGCACCCCGTATGAATCCGAGCTGTGGTGCGACTGGCCGAAGCTCTTCCTCACCGACGGGTTCGATGCCCGAACGGCCACGGCCCTGACTCTGCTGCGCGCCGAACCGAAGTTTCCGCGCCCACGTACCAGCGACTGAGGCGAAATCTCCCGACCTCGCCCAACCCAACCGGCACGGCCTGTCGGCTCAGCCGAACTGCCGGCCCGCCTCGTAGACGGTGACGCTGCCATCCGGGGTCCCTCTTAGGAGCAGGTAGAAGTAATACTGATCGTCGCTTCCCGTCCCCGGCGTTGTCACGCCGCAGACTGTGTCACCTGGCCGGATCTCATCCCGAGCCGACAGATACGACATCGACTTGCCGTTGGTGAAAAAGTACTCGCCACCACTGAATTCACCCTCTTCATACGGCTGGATGAGCTCGCAATGGTCGACCTTCACACCTTTGGGGAAATGCTCGGATCGGACGGTCGGCGGGTTCGACGTCTGACCATCACCGAGGATGTCATCGAGTGATGACATCATTTCGGGGGTCGCCGAACGTTTCGCTTCTGCGTCGTCTCCGGCGGCGACCGCCTCGGCGAACTTCTGCACCTGTTCCACAGCCGGCGTACGAATGTCACCGGAAGGCACGTGGTAGACGGTGTCCTGATGGGCGAAGGACTTCCCGTCCCAGCGGTAGAGGACATCGGCGTTCGCGGACTTCTGGCATGCGGTGCATCCATCGTCACCGTAGACGCCGATGCCGCCGACGCTGATCCCCAGATACTGCCCCAGCGGGCTGACCGCATTGAAGTACGGCTTGGGCATATATCCGGAGATATCGGCCGAGTTGCCGCGATCGTCGACGTCGTCCCAGAGCTCGATGGAGTCGAGCAGATTGAGATCCTGATCGTAGATCCCGATCGACGGGTAGATATAGGAGCCGCCGCCGTTGCAGCTGAATTCGACGGCGGTCACGGCCTTGTCACCCATGCGAGACGTCGTGAACTTCTCCATGGAGATACCGGAATAGCGGCCGTCGTCGCCGCTGGCCTCACCGTCAGTGAATTCCACCTCGTGCTCGGGCTTCGGATCCAGTGGGCCGTCGCCAAGATAATAGTCGTCATAGGCGAGACCGAATTCCGCGCAGGCCGGCGGCGCCGACAGCTTCCGGTTCAGGAATGCGTCTCGGCCGGGGAACTTCGCAATCGCGCCGCCATCGGAGCCGCCGTCAAAACCCGGGTCGGCCTTGACGGTGTCGACGTCGCTCGAATCGGTGAAGTCGAAGACCTCGAGAACACCCTCGGACATGACCATCAGACGGTCACCGGAGACAGTGAAGCTGTCGAGTTCGACGTCGACGCGCCACAGTTCCTGACCCGAGTCAACGGCGAGACCGTGCACACCGGCGTCGTCGGCGATGACGAGCACTTCGTCCTCAATCGTCCAGTTAGGTCGCAGGCGAGGCTCGCCGAGGCCAGATGCCGTCGCCGCCTCCTCGCCCAGTTCGGATTTCCACAGCACCGAGTCGGCATCGACTGCGACGACCACCTGACCGTCCGAGACCACCCACGGTCCGTCTTCGCCGGCGCCGACCTTCCGCACTGTCGCCTCGGTATCGACGCTGACGTCGGAATACTTGCCGCCAGACGGTGAGCTGAGGCTTCCGTCGTCATTGACGGTGATCGGCACGGCCTCCGAAGCCGGGTCTTCCACCTCGGCGGGGTCTGTGCCGCCGTCCTCCGTGCCTCCTGACGATCCGCCTGTCGATCCGTCTGACTTCGAGTCCTTCGCGTCGTCACCTGGGGTGAGGGTGACTTCTCCGTCTTTCAGCCGAATTGTGCGGTCCCCGCAGGTCAGGGAGTCTGCCGACCACTGGCAGTCCACTGGAGTGCCCTCAAGCTTCGGACCGGAACTCCTCGATTCGTCATCGGCAGAATCGCCCTCGGCCGCCTCACCGTCTTCGATGACGTCCTCGACTTCTGGCTCCTTCACATCGGTGTGCGGAACCGGCGCCATCCACGTCGGCTGCAGAGTCTCTTCGTGGAGAGCCATGATCACTGACTGTCGAGGGCCGACGACGTTGACGAGCTGCTGGTCAGCATCTGCGTCATCGTCTGCTTGCAGCCGAGTCAGCTGCGCATTGCGTCCGACATCGGCGAGGTCGACGGCCGCCTTCTGATTGGGCGCTTTGTCGAAGTCGGAGCCAGCAAAGAATCGCGCGCCGAAGAATCCGCCCGTCACAGCGAGGACGAGGACAAGCCCCGCGCCGATTCCCAGCATCCATTTCCGTTTGCTGCGACTCCCCGGCTGCGGCGAAGGTGAGTTCCCCACCGGTGCAGCAGATCCCTGGTGGTAGGTGGGGTGAGGTGCCGGGTCCTGCTGCCGGCCCGAGGTCCAGCCTCGTCGCGTGAGCGCTTCCTGGACGGCCGGATCCTGATGAGTCGCAAGCCAGTCGAGCAGATCCGGATAGGCATTCGGATGGGCAGCGATGTCAGCGAGCAGGTCCGGCCGGGTCGCCGCTATCCTCTGCAGATCAGAGCCGGAGGCATCAGCCGAGCGAACGATGTCGAGGTCGGGGTCATTCCCGTGACCGAAACTCTTTCCCATACAACAGATGTTATCAACGGAATCAGTCGGGAAATCCGGCTTCGACTCAACCAGTCGTGCGCAGATACACGGCCACGGCAAGCGCGGAAGCGATCGCCACCCGCTTCCCTCCGATATCCACGGTCACCTCATCATCGGTGGGGTCGACGACGTCGAGTGCGACGTCGGGAAGCACTCCCGCCTCGGCGAGCTTGCCCAGGATCTGCGGATCGGCGTCGGAGACTCTCAGCACCGCATAGGACCCGGCGGCCGCCTCGGCGAGGAGGGTCGGAGTATGGGAATCGACGGCGCCATCGGCGCCCGGGATGGGATCGCCGTGCGGATCGGATGTCGGGTGGCCGAGGAACGCGTCGATGCGGTCGATGAGCCGGTCGGAGGCGGCATGTTCGAGGATCTCGGCTTCGTCGTGGACTTCGTCCCAGCCGTAGCCGAGCGACTCGACGAGGAACGTCTCGATGAGCCGGTGCCGGCGCACCATCGACAGGGCGATCGTTCTGCCCCGTTCGGTGAGCACCGGCGGACGGTAGGGCACTCGGGTGATGAGGTCGAGTTCGTCGAGGCGTTTGAGCACCTCGGTGACATTGGCCTTCGTCGTTCCGAAACGGTTCGCAAGCTCCGTGGCCGTCATCGGGTCCCCGCCCCATTCCTGGGCCGACCAGATGGCCTTGAGGTAGTCCTGACTGACCTCGGAGACTTCACCTGCACGCATACGTCCAGTATCCCATGGACAAACCGACACGGATGTTGCGAAACAATTACCTGCTGACCGCTCCTTCGCCGAGGCGGCCCTGCCAGAATCACAGACATGACCTCCCCTTCCGATCCGGTGCCCCCGACCGACGACGCCGTCCCCACCCGATCCGGCCCACCCGCCGCCGCACCCGCCGGCGTCCGATTTCTCGCATTCATCCGCGCCCCGTTCCTCGCGCTCAGCAAGCGGGCAGAAGCCCGCCGAACCTCGAGTGCACACCGCTCTGCTGCTGATCGACCGGCACCGCGCTCTCCACGACGCAGCCCCGCCGATCGGCCGAACCTCGCACCGGATGTCCCGATCGGGCTGTTCCGGCCCGGCGAGATCGAATTCGCGCGGCTCTACAGCCTCCCGCCCTTCGACACTGACGTCCTCATCCTCACCGACCGGCGACTGATGCGGGTGCGCACCGATGCTGCCGGACACGTCGCCCAGCTCTCCCAAACTGCACTCTGGCAGGTCGGGCACGCCCGCGCCGAGGAATTCCGCGACCGTGCGACCGTGACCGTGGAACTGCACGTCGGATCGTCGATGCGGCTCGAGGAGACCGCCCCGGCCGAGGCGCACGAATTCGTCGACACCATCACCGAGGCGGCTGCCCGATCCCGGGCCTGATCCCCGACCGTCCCCGCGGCCCCCTGACAACTCGCCCTGTTTCCTGAACGGACGGGGTGTGATGGTCGGCAGAAATTCCTCCATCAGTAGACTGGCGCAGGCTCGCTTTCGGGCCAGACCACGTTTCCTACCGGAGGCTGATGCGTGCACGATCCGAACGAAGAGAAGTTGAAGCGCCCGATCGTCGAACGAGAACGGTTCGGCGGCACCGATCGAACGACGCGAACCGGCCGGGGTGTCGATCCGGCCAAGCGTGCACCGATCGACAGCACAGAGATGAGCAGGGGCCCCGAGGAGCTCTCTGACGAACGCGGTTCCCGCGTCAATTGGCGAGTCTTCATCGTCGCCTCGCTCATCATCCTCGCCTTCTCCGTGTGGGCGATGATGATGCCGGACTCAGCCCAGTCGACGATGAAGACCACCGTCGACTGGATCGCCGAGAACCTCGGCTGGTTCTACGTCGTCACCGTTACCGTCGTCATCGGCTTCGTCCTCTGGGTTGCTCTGTCCAAGGAGGGTTCGGTCCGTTTGGGGCCAGACCACTCCCGCCCCCAGTACAACCTCTTCACCTGGGTCGCCATGCTCTTCGCCGCCGGTGTGGGCATCGATATGCTCTTCTACTCGGTGACCGGGCCGATCACCCAATACCTCGAACCCGTCAATGCCAGCCCGGAGTCGGCCGCGGCCGCCCAGGACGCCGTGGTGTGGACGATGTTCCACTACGGCATCGCCGGCTGGTCGATGTACTCGCTGCTCGGCATGGCCATGGGCTACTTCGCCTACCGCTGGGGAATGCCGCTGTCGATCCGCGCCGTCCTCTACCCCCTGCTGGGCAAGCGCGTGCGCGGAACCACCGGTGACGTCATCGACATCTTCGCCCTCGTCGGCACCGTCTTCGGTGTGGCCACCTCGATGGGCATCGGCGTCGTCCTGCTCAACGTCGGCTTCGCCACTCTCTTCGGCTTCGAGCAGGGACTCGCACTGCAGATCGCATTGGTCATCGTGGCCGTGGTCATGACCGTCGCCGCCTGCACTTCGGGCGTGGACAAGGGCATCCGCCTGGTCTCCGAACTCAACCTCTGGTCGTGCGCGGCGATGATGCTCTACATCCTCGTCACGGGAAAGACCGCGTTCCTCCTCAACGCCATGGTCGAGAATGTCGGCCGGTTCATCTTCACCCTGCCCGAACGCACACTGTCGACGTTCGCCTATGTCGACGGCGGCTCCGAATGGATGGGCGGATGGACCCTGTTCTTCTGGGCGTTCTGGCTGGCCTGGGGTCCCTTCGTCGGGCTCTTCCTCGCCCGCATCTCCCGCGGACGCACTCTGCGTGAGTTCGTCATCGCCGCGATCACCGCACCGGTCCTCTGCGATTTCATCATCGTCTCGATCTTCGGCAACTCGGCCCTGTCCGAGGTCTTCTCCGGCAACGGCGAGTTCGCGAAGACGGCCATCGCCTCACCGGAACAGGGCTGGTACGACCTGCTCGAGATGTTCCCGGGAGCGACATTCCTCATCGGACTGGCCACACTCTCGGGGCTGCTCTTCTACCTCACGAGTGCGAACTCCGGTGCCATGGTGATGTCGAACTTCTCCTCCTCGATCCCCAACCCGGAAGAGGACGGCCAGAAATGGCTGCGCATCTTCTGGGCCCTCGTCACCGCGGTGCTCACCATCGCCATGCTCGTCGCCGGCGGTGTGACCACGATGGAGTATGCGACCCTGATCTTCGCTCTGCCGGTCACGGTCATCGCCTACCTCGTCATGGCATCGTTCTCGAAGGTGCTGCGCATGGAGCGCGCCGAACGTGAGGGCCGGACTCGTCGGCGCCGCACGACTGCGGCCCATGGCGGTCGGGCCCCGGAGAAGACCTGGCGTCAGCGTCTCGCGACCCTGCGGTCCTATCCGTCGAAGGCCTCCGTCGAGCGCTTCGCCGCCGAGGTGGTCGGACCGTGCCTGGAAGCCGTGTCCGCGGAATTCCGTGAACTCGGCTACTCCGTCGAACACCTTCAGACCATGGACGAAGACACGGCGATCACCTCGAATACGCTCAACGTCGATATGGGCGAACAGCGCGACTTCCGCTACGAGGCGGCCGCCGTCGAGGCGAATGTGCCCTCGTTCGGTGCCCGCAACGCACCCCGCGGAGACGACCGCTACTATCGCATCGAGGTCTTCACCCAGACCGGTTCCGAAGGCTACGACCTCATGGGGCTGAGCTCTCAGCAGATCATCGACGACGTCCTCGACCGCTACGAGACGCACCTGTCGTTCCTCGCCTATTCGCACGAGCACTCCTACCAGTCGGTCGTCACGCCGCCGCACCCGCCGATCACGGACTCGATCCCGGCGATCCCGGTCTCGCCGAACGATGTCGAGGAGCTGGAGGAACCCAAGCACTGATTCGCGCGGACCCCGCCGTCCGCGACATTCCCGATCCCACCTCGCCGAGGCGGCCCGCCGAAAGAGGGCCGGCCGCCTCGGCGAGGTGGGATCCTTCAGATCTGGAACACGAACCGGGCCATGGCCGAGGAAAGAGCTGTAAGAATCGAAGCATGAAGTTCAGAACGCACAAGATGAGCACGAACGTGGTCTACGGGGTGGGTCTCGCCGGTTTCACCACGATCGTCTTCTTCCTCATGAATGCCGGCATCGATCCGCGGGCCCACCGCGTCGGGGACTTCGATCCCGCGGGCGCCGGGATCGTCGGCATCGGGCTCTACGGGCTCTACCATACGATTGCCATCATCTTCTTCAACGAGGACGACTCCTCTGACAAAGACGCACCGGCACCCGATCATCATGTGCCCAGGGCCCCCGATTCGTACACCGGCTTCATCCGCCAGGCCTGGTACAAGGTGTTCTCCGTCGGTCCTATCTGGGCTTTCTTCTCCGCGGCATCGATCTTCATCTGGCATTCCTTCGCCAAGAGCACAGGCACCCCGGGCACGATCTGGGGCGACTACAGCGCATCACCGCTGCCCGCGCTCGTCATCTTCTTCGCCTGCTGGTCAGCGGTCAATCTGGGCTTCACACTGTCCGCTGTCGCCGAG
This sequence comes from Brevibacterium sp. FAM 24630, assembly GCF_049804075.1. Classification (NCBI taxonomy): domain Bacteria; kingdom Bacillati; phylum Actinomycetota; class Actinomycetes; order Micrococcales; family Brevibacteriaceae; genus Brevibacterium; species Brevibacterium sp. FAM 24630. Next base: position 81,534 of record NZ_JBNBZD010000013.1, on the reverse strand, counting down.
GCGTTCAACCGCGATCACCCCGCGGTCTTCATCATCATGCTCGTGACGATGTTCCTCCTCGGCATCGGCCTCACCTTCGTCTTCATGTTCCCCATTCCCGAGATGAGCACCGGCTCCGGCCTCTCACTCGTCACGATCACGCTGCCGTTGTCCCTGCTCGCCCTGTTCGGCACTCGACTGTGGGCGGTGGTGAGAGTCGCCCGCTGCGACGCAGCGCATCCTCATCTCAGCCCGAGGCAGCAGCGCCGCAGGGAGAGGTTCGATCCCCGGCACCAGGACAACGGCGGTCCCCGAGCCGGCGCCGTTCAACAGGGCAGCGCCGTTCCCCACGCGACTGCGGCACCGCCGACTGACCTGCTCCAGCAGGGAGAGGTCCTCCAGCCGGGAGAGGCCCTGCTCCTGCAGTTCCGCAGCGATCTCACCCCCGAACCGCAGATGCTCATCGCCACGAACCGTCGCGTCGTGCGCGCCTCCGTCAACGGCCAAGGACGCAGCGTCGTCCTCGATCAGGCGCAGCCCGGGCAGCTGATGGGCGGCAGCTGCACATTCGACGCCGGCGGAGTCGTGACCACGGCGCATTTCCGCGGCCGTGCCGAGATGAGGCTCCTCGGCGGCGACCCGGCACAGTCGCAGAGATTCGCCGAGGCTCTCACACGCCTGGCCCGAACCGGGCGAACCACACCCTGAGACGCCGGACGGCTCGGCCCCAGGGGCCCGCGAACTCTTGCACATCCTCGGCGAGCGGACCATAGTCGGATCAGAACCGCGAACCGAACCGGGAGGTGTGCGCCGTGGACGTCGGGACACTGACGCAGATCCTGACCGCCGATGACTACACGATCGCGCGTGAGGTGCTGCAGCGCGGATTCGGTGCGCTCTTCTTCATCGCCTTCCTGTCCGCGTGGAACCAGTTCCCCGCGCTCCTCGGCGAAAGGGGACTGACCCCGGCCCCGCGGTTCATCGCCCTGACCACCGCCGCTCAGGCACCGACCCTGTTCCGGTGGAAGCGCTTCGAATACACCGACCGACGCCTGCGCATCGCCTGCGGCATCGGGATGGTCCTCGCCGCATCCGTCGTGCTCGGAGTTCCCCAGGCCGGACCCGCGTGGACGACGATTCCGGCCTTCCTCGCCATGTGGTGCCTCTACTTCTCGATCGTGAGCATCGGCCAGCGCTTCTACGGCTTCGGATGGGAGTCGCTCCTCCTCGAAGCCGGGTTCCTCGTCGGATTCCTCGGCTCCCACGAGGTGGCCCCGACCCTGCTGATGATCCTGTTCCTCCGCTGGTTCGTCGTCCGAGTCGAGTTCGGCGCCGGCATGATCAAGATGCGCGGCGACAGCTCCTGGCGTGATCTCACCGCCATGGACTACCACCATCAGACCCAGCCGATGCCGAATCCGGTCAGCCGGCGTGCGCATCTCATGCCCCGGTGGTGGCATCGCAGCGAGACCCTGGGCAGTCACATCGTCCAGCTCCTCGCCCCCTGGCTGCTGTTCCTGCCTCAGCCCATCGCCTCCTTCGCCGCGGTCGCGATCATCCTCACTCAGCTCGCGCTCGTCATCAGCGGCAACTATGCCTGGCTGAATTGGGCGACGATCCTCCTCGCCTTCGCCGGCATGAGCGATTCCTTCCTCGCCTGGGTCGTCGGCGGTCCCTGGCCGGGTTGGGGCCTGACCGGCATGTTCGGCGCCGAGGCGGCAAGTCCGTCCACGGCAGCCGAGGCTTCAGGGGCAGCAGCGTCCGGGGCCGCATCCGGTGCTGTGCCCACTTGGTGGCTGATCCTCATCGCCGCCTTCGTGATCTGGCAGTGCATGCTCAACCTCCCGGCGCTGAAGAACCTCTTCTCCTCACATCAGCTGATGAATGCGAGTTTCAATCGGCTCGGCCTCGGCAATGCCTATGGCGCCTTCGGGTCGATGACCGAGACCCGCAACGAGATCGTCATCGAAGGCTGGACCTCCCCCGAAGGCGAGAACGTTTCCGAGGGCGGAAACGCCCCCGAGAGCCGCGAGCCGCTCGAGGACGGGGAGCCGTTCCGAGGCGCAGAGCCGTTCGAGGAGTCGACGGTCGCGGCCGATGTCGGCTGGCGGGAGTACGAGTTCAAGGGCAAACCCGGCGATGTGTGCCGGCGCGGGCCCGTCGTTGCGCCGTATCATCTGCGTCTCGATTGGCTGATGTGGTTCGCCGCGCTGGGCGATTATCGCCAGACCTGGTTCACCGAGCTGCTGGCCAAGATCGGTTCCGGCGACGCACAGATCCGCCGTCTCATGGGCCCCGATCCCTTCGCCGGCGCGGCCCCGGAACTCGTCCGCGTCCGCGTCTTCACCTACCGCTATGCCACCCGCGCCGAACGCCGGGACGCCGCTGCCGCCGGATTGCCGCGTCCGTGGTGGGTGCGCTCGAACCCGCGCACTCTGCTGCCCCCGACCGATCTGCGTCGCGACTGACGACCTCGGTCACGGCGCGCTCCCGTCGAGATATCCTGCCGCGCCCTCCGGGATTTGCCGTTCCTGCTCACTCGATCTTAAAGTTAAGGTACATTAACTTTCGTTCCGAGGTCCCGAACGCAGAAGCAGGAGCCCCATGCCCCACCGCAAACCACAGCCCTCCGCCCACCCTGCCTCCCGCCGGATCGCGCGCGGAGCCGCGGCGATCACCGCTTCGGCCCTCGGGCTCCTGCTCGCCGCCTGCAGCAGCTCCCCGGCCGCCGAGGATGCCGATGCCAAACCGGTCGTCCTCACGACCTTCACGGTGCTCGCCGACATTGCGGACAACGTCGCCGGTAACCATCTCGAGGTCGAGTCGATCACGAAGGTCGGCGCGGAGATCCACGGCTACGAACCCACGCCCGGTGACATCCGCAAGGCGTCGAAGGCCGACCTCGTGCTCGACAACGGGCTCAACCTCGAGCAGTGGTTCTCCCAGTTCGTCGATGACATCGACGTCCCTCATGCCGTCGTCAGCGAGGGCGTCGAGGAGCTGTCGATCACCGCGGATGCCGACGCCGGCAAACCCAACCCGCACGCCTGGATGAGCCCGCTCAATGTCCAGATCTACGCCGAGAACATGGCTCGCGCCTTCGCCGACCTCGACCCGGACCATGCCGATGACTACACCGCCAATGCCGAGGACTACGGAGCACAGCTGCAGGAGGTCCACGACGACCTCGTCGACGAACTCTCGACGCTGCCGAAATCCCAGCGGGCTCTGGTCACCTGCGAGGGGGCGTTCTCCTACCTGACTCGGGACACCGGACTGAGCGAGAAGTACATCTGGCCGGTCAATGCCGAAGCGCAGGCGACCCCGGGGCAGATCACCTCGGCGATCGACTTCGTCAAGGACAACGACGTGCCCGCGGTCTTCTGCGAGTCCACGGTCTCCTCGGCGCCGATGGACCGGGTCGTCGAGTCCACCGATGCGGAATTCGGCGGCACGCTCTACGTCGACTCGCTGTCCGAATCGGACGGACCGGTCCCCACCTATCTCGATCTCATCCGCCACGATGCGCAGGTCATCTCCGAGGCCCTGACCGGGGGCAGAGGATGAGCGCCGCGATCGGTCAGGGGCACACCGAGACCCCCGCGATCAGCGTCGACGGGGTGACCGTCCACTACGGGGACACGCTCGCTCTCGACCGGGCGTCCCTGTCGCTGGGGCACGGACGCATCTGCGGGCTGATCGGGATGAACGGTTCGGGCAAGTCGACCCTGTTCAAGACGATCATGGGCATGATCGACCCCGAATCCGGTCGAGTGCGCATCGACGGCGGCCCCACGCGGCAGGCACGACGGGCCGGTGTCCTCGGCTATGTTCCGCAGAGCGAGGACGTCGATTGGGACTTCCCGCTGTCCGTGCGCGATGTCGTGATGATGGGTCGCTACGGTCGTATGGGCCCGCTGCGGCTGAGCCGCAGGGCCGACCGTGAGGCCGTCGATCATGCCCTGGAGCGCGTCGAGCTCACCGAGTACGCCGATCGCCAGATCGGGCAGCTCTCGGGAGGACAGAAGAAGCGGGCCTTCGTCGCCCGCGGGCTCGCTCAGGAAGCGACGATCCTGCTCCTCGACGAGCCCTTCGCCGGGGTCGACAAACGCAGCGAGGCCACGATCACCCGGCTGCTCAAGGAACTCGCCGAGGCGGGCGCGACGGTGCTCGTGTCCACTCACGATCTGCATGCGCTGCCCGGTCTCGCCGATGAGGCGGTCCTGCTCATGCGCCGAGTCCTCCTCCACTCCTCCCCCGCCGAGGTGCTCCGCCCCGAAAACCTCGCCCGCGCCTTCGGCCTCGACATCACACCCACCGAGGCCACACCCACAGAGGCCACACCCGCAGAGGTCACACTCACCGAGGAGGAAGCGCGATGACCGTCTTCGAGTTCCTGTTCGAGCCCTTCGGCTTCGACTTCATGCTCCGCGCCCTGGCCACGACTCTCATCGCCTCGGTCGTGTGCGCCGTGCTCTCCTGCTGGCTGGTGCTCATCGGCTGGTCGCTCATGGGCGATGCGGTCTCCCATGCCGTGCTGCCGGGAGTCGTGCTCGCCTATGTCGTCGATGCTCCGTTCGCGCTCGGGGCGGTGGCCTTCGGGTTCCTCGCCGTCGGGCTCATCGGGGCGGTGCGCGACACCAGTCGCGTCAAAGAGGATGCCGCGATCGGGATCGTCTTCACCTCCCTGTTCGCCCTCGGCCTCGTCCTCATCTCGGTCGTCCCCTCCCATGTCGATCTCAACCACATCATCTTCGGCAACCTCCTCGGCGTCTCGGCCGCGGATCTGGCGCAGGTGGCGGTGCTCGGCGCGGTGACCCTGACCGTGCTCGTGGCCAAGAACCGCGATTTCACCCTCTTCGCCTTCGATCCCACTCATGCTCATGCCTTGGGTATCAACCCGCGGCTCCTCGGCGCCACACTGCTCGGCCTGCTCGCTCTGACCTCGGTGGTCGCTCTGCAGGCGGTCGGTGTCGTCCTCGTCGTGGCGATGCTCATCGTCCCCGGAGCCACGGCGTACCTGCTCACGGATCGGTTCCAGCGGATGCTGCTCATCGCCCCGGCGATCTCGATCGCGTGTGCGATCATCGGCCTGTACTCGAGCTACTACTTCGACGCCGCGTCCGGCGGGATGGTGGTGCTGGCGCAGGGCGCGGTCTTCGCGCTCGTCTACCTCTTCGCCCCTCGCCACGGCCTCATCGGCCGGCGCGTGGCGACCCGGCGACGGCAGCGCACGCGGGCACGAGTGTGATGCGCGCCGCGGCCCCCGCGACCGCGGAATCTTCGCCGGTCAGGGGCTTCGCGTCACCACCTCGGCGGGGTGATTCTCCCTCGCCGGCCGCCTCGGCGGGGCGAATCCCACCGGTTCACCACTTCGGTGGGGTGACCCCCGCCGGGTGACCACCTCGGTGGGGGCTAATCGACTCCCAGCGCAAGGAGGACGACGAGGACGACGTTGAGCACGATGATGAGGGCCGAGGCGACCACGGCGATGCTCGTGATCCACCGGGCATTCGCGAATTCGCCCATGACCTTCCGACTGCTCGTGAGCCTGACCAGGGGAATCATCGCGAAGGGAATGCCGAGGCTGAGCACGACCTGGCTGAGCACGAGCGCCCAGGTCGGGTCGACTCCGAGCCCCAGGATGATGAGTGCGGGAATCATCGTCACCGCCCGCTGCCACATGATCGGGATGTTCACGCGCAGCAGACCCTGCATGATCGATGCGCCCGCATAGGAGCCGACCGCGCTCGAGGCCAATCCCGAAGCAAGCAGTCCGATGCCGAAGAAGAGGCCGACGATCTCGCCGAGGTTGGCCGTGACGACCGCGTGCGCACCCTCGATGGTGTCGGTGCCGGCCTGGCCGCGCAGGGAAGCGGCGGCGAGGAGGAGCATCGCAATGTTCACGGATCCGGCGACGACGAGGGAGGCCACGACGTCCCAGCGGCTCGCGCGCAGCAGCTGCCCGGTCGAGGCGGTCGTGTCCCTGCGGTGACGGTCGACCGAGAGTGCCGAATGGAGGTAGATCGCGTGGGGCATGACCGTGGCGCCGAGCATGCTCGCGGCGAGCACCACGGAGTTCGTGCCTTCGAGCCGGGGCACGATTCCACCCGCGGCCTGCCCCCAATCCACGTCCCCGACGAACAGGCCCGCAAGAAAGCCGATGGCGATGATCGCGAGGAACGCGATGATGACGAACTCGAAGGGGCGCTGACCGCGGGTGGATTGGATCGAGAGCAGGAGCAGAGACACCACTCCGACGATGACTCCGCCGAGGAGGAGCGGCAGATCGAAGAGGATCTTCAGGGCGATGGCGCCGCCGATGACTTCGGCGAGGTCGGTGGCGATGGCGACGATCTCGGCCTGACCCCAGTAGGCCAGGCGTGAGCGTCGGCGCAGTCGTTCGCCGAGGATGCCCGGCAGCGACCGTCCGGAGACGAGCCCGAGCTTCGAGGACAGGTATTGGACGAGAACGGCGATGAGGTTCGCGGCCACGAGCACCCACACGAGCAGGTATCCGTATTCGGCACCGGCGGTGAGGTTGGCGGCGACATTGCCCGGATCGACATAGGCGATGGCGGCGACGAAGGCCGGGCCGAGGAGCGCGAGTGTGGAGATCTTCTTCCGGTCGCGTTTCTTCCGGCCGTGCCCGCCCGTGCGTGCGACGGCAGAGGAATCGACGTTCATGAAGTTAAGGTACATAAACTTTCCCGTCGAGGGCAACATGAGGGTCCACGATGGCGCGAGTCCGGCAGCACTCGGCTGCGCTCGACCGGCGCGAGGCCGGAAGCACCCGCCCCACGGCACCCGGCGCTCGGCCGGCGAGCGATGCACCGGCCTGGAAAGTGAACACGGAAGGACTTATGCTTCGACCATGTCAGGTGAACATGTTCAATTCCGCTCCGCAAAGCGCCGGCGCACGGAAGACCGGATCATCGGCGCCGCCGCCGATCTCTTCCTCGAACACGGGTTCAAGGCCACAACCGTGCGCGGCATCGCCAAGTCCGCCGAGGTGTCCGTCGGCCGGGTGATGTCCGTGGGCGACAAGGACGCCATCCTCGTCCGCTGCTTCGATCGGTGGATCGGCCAACTGCAGGACGGGACGTACACGGCACCTCCGCCTCGGCGGGTCAGTCTGTCGAAGCGGGGAGGGCACGATGCTGCGGGCACGTCGGTGGTGAGCGGGGCCAGGACCACCTCGGCGGTGCAGCGTCACCTGCTTGATCTCTTTCTGCCGTTCCTCGAATTCTTCGCCGCACACGAGGACCTGTCCCGGGACTACGCGGCGGCGATGATCCGGGTCAAGGGCGACCCCGAGGTATTCAATGCTCTCGCGGCGGACTTGCAGGACCGCCTCAGCGGGGCCTTGGCCTCGATCGGGATCAGCGAGGACCATGCGCGGGCCAGCGCCTCGGCGCTCTACGACTCCTACCTGGGCATACTCTTCCGGTGGGCCGCGACGACGATGACTCTCGCCGAGGCCACGGATGCGCTCCTGGCCATCATCGCTTTCCATACTCGCGTCCGGAGCCCGCTGTGAACCGGCCGTCCATCAACGATTCCACCGAGGCCCTGCCATGATTCTGCTGCCCGACCCCACCTGGCCGGTCGTCGTCCTCGCGATCGTCGTCTTCGGCGACGGACTGCTGACCTTCCGACCGCCCCAGGCGATCGCCGCCTGCCTCGACGGCGTCGGGTTCCCACGCGATTGGTGGTGGGTGCTCGCGATCGTGAAGTTCCTCGCCGCCGCGGGGCTGGTCGCCGGCATCTGGATTCCCGGTCTCGGCGCCGCCGCAGCGGCGGGGCTCGTCGCCTATTTCCTCTGCGCTGTCGCGGCGCATCGGCGGGCGCGCTACGTCGGGCGGGACTTCTGGCTCAACTGCCTGGGCATGCTCCTCGCCTGCGCGGCGGTCCTCATCTTCTGCTTCCTCGAATGAGTGCCGCGCAGGCGGACGGCAAGCACCGCACATTCGGGCGGATTCCGCCGCCATCCCCTCATCCTCGGCGCCGAGATTCGCAAATTGCAGGCGCGTACCCGTGCACACCCCACTTGTTCTGACCTAGAGTCGAGATACGGCACCGGCGCCGACAGGGGCGCTCAGCCGTCCGGCAGAGGAGTGTGGACATGCCTGAATACGCCGACAGCAGTCGCACGCGCGACGAAACTCCCCACGAACGCTACGAACGCTGGGTATGGATCCACGAAACGGCGTCGATGACCGGGTGGGACTTCTCCCCGCTCGCGGGACGGCTCGTCGCCGACGATCCGCCCTGGGACTTCGACCAGATCTGCCTCGACGCGATGGCCGAGGCGAACAGCTGCCTCGACATGGGCACCGGAGGCGGCGAGCGCCTCATCGAACTCATCGACCGCCTCGACGAGGCCCGCCCGCCCGGCGAAGCCTCGCCGACGATCACCGCGTCCGAGGGCTGGGAGCCGAACGTGCCCCTGGCCGCCTCGGCGCTGCGGGACTACGGGGTCGACGTCGCCCGCTACGACAGCGATCACCACCCGGAGATGCCGTGGAACGACGGCGAGTTCGACCTCGTGATGAACCGGCACGAAAGCTATGACACCGCCGAGGTGGCTCGCGTGCTCGCCCCGGGCGGACTCTTCATCACCCAGCAGGTCGACGGTACGGAGGCGTAGGAGTTCCGGGACTTCTTCGGCGGCGGAGTCGGCGATCTCCACCAGCAGCTCGAGCCCTGCCTCGACGAAGCCGAACGTCACGGGTTCGCCATCGAAGCCGCACGGAAGTGGCAGGGTACGATGTCCTTCACCGACGTCGAGGCGGTCATCGAATACCTCGCCTACATTCCCTGGGATGTGCCCGGGTTCTCCGTCATGCCCAACCTCGGCGTGCTCAAACGCCTCGCCGAGTCGAATGACCCCATCGAGGTCACACAGAAGCGCTTCCTCATCGTCGCCCGCAAACTCTGAGCAACCGGAAACTCTGAGCATCCGCAAACGGCCTGCGCGCGAACCCGGCGCGGCTGCGCGGCCTCGCCCGTGCCGGCGCGGCTGCGCGGCCTCGCCCGTGGTGCCCGGGAGTTCCTGCTGCCGTGATGCGCGCGCAGAGGAGGGAGGTTTTCCCGACCCTGCGCACGGGAAAGCAGGATGGGTCGCACCGGCCCGGCCTCGATAGCGTCGAGTTATGACCTCGACGGACTTCTCATTCCCCCAGCCCACCGATGATGAGCTCGCCGCACAGCAGCCTCGGGTTCTCGGCCCTCACCCTTCGCTGATCGACTCCTCCCCCGGCACCGGTTTCGACAGCCACGACGGAGCACCACGCCCATCCTCAGCCACGACCTCAGCCGGTGGCGCAGGCATGTTCTCGGCAGGCGGTTCCGGCATGTCCTCCGCCAGTGGTACGGCCACCCCCTCAGCCGGCGACACAGCCGGCGCACTCGGCAGGCAAGCGGCTGAGGCGAAGTCGCCGGCCCTCGGCAAGGCGGCGATGGCGCTTTCGATCGTCGCTCTCGTTCTCAGCGTGGCCGCCTCGGCGATCCTCGGTGCCACCGTCGGCCCCGCTGAGGCCGCGTCGGGCTACTACTTCACCGATACACCGGACTGGTATCAGACCTTGGCGGCCGTGCTCGTCGGACTGCAGGTCCTGTGCACCTGCCTGGGGATCACCGGCCTCATCCTCGGCATCACCGCGGCGGTCACTGCCCGGGGTCGCACTGTCAGCATTGTCGCCATCGCTGTGGCGGCGGTCGCTCCGTTCGTCTCCTTCGGCACGTTCATCGCCCTCATCTTCGCCATCGCCTGACGCCGCATCCCCCTGAGCACCCGCCACCCATCTCCCCGCCACGCCCCTCAGCACCCGCCGCTCATTTCCCACCCCGGCCCGCCTCCCCGCCGGCCCGTCTCCGCCGAAAAACGGGGTGAGCGCCGAGACACACGTGCGCGCACACGTTCCTCGGTGCTCACCCCGTTTTTCGGCGCGTAGCCCCTGCGTGGACACCGCCAGCTGTCCGAATTCCGGGCCTCCTGTTGACACCGCTTCCCTCACGATGCACGATTAAACAAATCGATTTGGCCACTGAGTTCCAGGCCGATCACGATGTGCCTCGAGGAGCAGTGCCATGACCGCGACACCCGATGCTGACAAAACTGACGGCACGGACAGCGCTGTCCATCCGGTCGACAGGCTCCGGCCGATCCACACCCTCATCCCGTTCGCCATCCAACACGTGCTCGTCATGGTCGCGACGCCGATCTCCTCGGTCTTCCTCATCGCCACTGCCCTCGGGCTGGATGCGAGAACCACCTCGGCGGTGCTGTCCGCGGTCTTCGTCTTCTCGGGCCTCGGGTCGATCCTGCAGTCGGTCGGAGTGTGGAGGATCGGGGTCCGACTGCCCTTCGTCATGCTCCCGGGCGGGGCGGCGACGATCCTCTTCATCACGATCGCCCAGGGCACCGACGTCGAGACCGCGGTCGGAGCAGTGCTGCTCACCGGTGTCTTCTACATCCTCGCGGTGACGCTCTTCGTCAAGGTGCTCAAGTTCTTCCCACCGCTGGTCATCGGGATCATGGTCATCGTCATCGTCATCGTCATCAACCTCGTCCAGATCACCGGCAAGCTCATCGTCGGCGAAGCGGATGCACCCGACTTCGGCGACCCGCAGAATCTGCTGCTCGGGCTCATCACCATCGGCATCACGGTCCTGTGTTTCCGGTTCCTGCGCGGAATGCTCGGCAAGCTCTCCGTGGCCGTCGGCCTCGTGGGCGGCACCATCGTCGGCGCCTTCATGGGAGCCACGGACTTCTCCGGCCAGACCGACGGCCCGCTGTTCGCGATCCCGACGCTCTTCCCGTTCGGGTCGCCGAAGTTCGACCTCATCGCCGCGATCCCGATGCTGCTGTGGGCACTGGCCTCCATGGCCGAGGCGACGGGCCAGACGATCATCAACGGTGAGATCGTCGGCAAGGAGGTCGAACCCAGCCGTGCGGTGCCACGTCTCATCCGGTCCGACGGAATCATCACCATCCTCGGCGGGCTCTTCGGCACTCCAGCCATGGTCACCAGCGGCGAGAACGTCGGCATCGTCCGCGCTTCGGGCGTGCGCAGCAGATACGTGACCGCCATCGCCGGCTGCCTCCTCATCCTCATCGGCTTCAGCCCCATCGCCCGCATTCTCAACGGGATCCCCTCGGCGGTCGTCGGCGGAACCGCCGTGGTCGTCTTCGCCATCATCGCCGTCCTCGGCATTCAGATGCTCGCGAAGATCGACTTCAACGAGACCGGCAACCTCATCACCGCCACGGTCGGCCTGGCCGCAGGGCTCATGCCCGTGCTCATCCCCGGCATGTACGCGCAGCTGCCGCAGAGCGCGGCGTCCCTGCTCGGCAGAGGTGTGGCAATGGCCGCATTCGTCTCCGTGCTGCTCAATCTGCTCTTCCACCACACCGGCAAGCGCAACCGCCACCCGAAGTCTCAGACACCGCTCGACGATCCGAGCACGCTCGAACAGCGCCCGTCCGACTATCGGATCTGACTCAGGCCTGACACCGAGACGCCAGTCCGACTTACTGTCGCGGACCGGTGGCCGGTTCTCTGGTCACTTGTAATGAGCCGTGGTCCGGTGGTCGAGTTCCTGGTCATGAGCCAGGACCGGTAGTCGAGTCCCCGGTCATGAGCTAGGACCGGTAGTCGAGTTCCCGGTCAAGAGCTGGGACCGGTGGTCGATTCCCGGGCGACGAGCCTGGGTCCGGGCGCACCCGCCGAGGCGGTCGGAACCGAATCAGTCATTTCATCATTTGCCGTGCTGTGACCGTCGAGGACCGCGACCAGCATTTCGACCGCTGCCTTCGAGATCGCCTCGAGGCCGAGGTCCACTGCGGTGAGCGGCGGGCTGCTTGTGCGAGCGCGCAGACCGTCGTAGCGGGTGGCGATGAGCAGGTCATCGCCGATGGTTCGTCCGGCTTCCTCGGCAGCTCTCACCGCGCCGGTGGCGAAGGTGTCGATGGGGGCGAGGAGGGCGTCGATGTCAGGGTGTGCGGCCAGCAGTTCCTGTGTGGCCGCGTAGGCACCGTCTTCTCCGGACGTCTCGTCCGCCTCGGCGATAAGCGGGGCGAAGCCGCGGGCCTCTGCGGTCGCGGCATACACTTCGCGGGCGGCCGTCTGTGCCCCGCGGCGACTGCGGCTGACGAGAAGCGCCGGCTGCCGGGCGCCCTGGTCGACGAGGTGGTCGAGCAGCAGCTGCGCCGTCACCTGATGGTGGAGATCGATGCTCCACTTGCTGCCCGCGGCACCCCCGCGACTCGCCCCGCCGACCCGCTGCTCTGTGTCGCGGACCTGCTGCTCCGCCGCGCGGGCCCGCTGCTCAGCCCCGCGGGCCCGCTGCTCCGCGTCGCCGGAGCCCGGCCCGTCGATCGTGACGTAGGGGATGCCCCGCTCGCGCAGCGCCTCGGCGAGGGGATCGTCGAGGGTCGGTTCGAGCAGGATCGCCCCGTCGATATCGAGGAGGTCGACGGGATTGGTCTCCTCGTTGGGTGGGGCGAGGACGAAGACGTAGCCCTCGAGCAGCGCCGTCCGCGCACACCCCATGGCCAGTTCGGTGAAGAATCCCAGCTGGGAGGGCCCTGCGGACACCGCCGCCGGCATGGAGGAGAGCAGAGCCAGTGTCTGCGATCTGCCCGACCGCAGGCTCTGCGCACGGACGCTGGGCCGATAGTTCAGCCGCTCGGCGACCTCTTTGACCTTGTCCCGGGTGGCGGCGTTGACCTTCCCCTGACCGCTGAGTGCATGCGAGACGGTCGTCCGTGACACACCGGCCTCACGCGCCACATCAGCGATCGTGACGCGGTGGGTGCGCGGGAAGTCGGACATGGAATCAGCCTACTTCACTGTGCCGTGACAGAGATGACAGCCGAAGACGCCCGCAGATTCACCAGCGACCGGAGACTCGGACGGCATCCAGCGCCCGCAGATTTGCCTGATGCCGGCCTGCGCGAGATTCGAATCCCCAAACATAGGTCGCAATCGGACATTTTTCGCGCCGGAAAGTATCCGTTTGCGACCTATATTTTCGGCCCAAGTATCCGATTGCGACCACTACTCGAAGTCCCCAGGCGCTCTCGCCCTCGCATCCTCAGGCCTGGACGATGACGATGGCTCCGGAGACGATGGCGAAGCCGAGGACGATGTAGCGCAGCACCGGCCCGTCGAGGCGGTGGTGGACATAGCGGGAGAGGAACGAGCCGACGACGAGGAACGGCAGCATCCACGCGGTCGTCACCATCGTCTCCGCCGACACCTGCCCGCTGAGGGCGAGCACGATGAGCGAGATGATCTCACCGACGAGGAAGCACACGGCCACCGTCGACCGCAGCTCCGGCCCGGGCCTGTGCTGATAGGCCAGCGCGTAGGGCGGCCCGCCGATGCCCGTCGAGGTCTCGGTGACACCGGTGATGAGTCCGACCGTCGCGAGCACCGGCCGATTCGGCGCGAACTTCGGCGCGATCAGGGCGATGATCGCTGCGATGAGCGTCGACCAGCCGATGAGCAGCGCGAGCTGGTGGAGATTGACGATGACGAGGATCCACAGACCCGCGAATGTGCCCGCGAACCGGCCGACGCTGATCCACTTCACGCCCGTCCAATCGATGTGCGCTCGTTCGCGCGCGGCGACGTAGAGGTTGAGCGGAATCATCAGCACGAGCAGCATCACCGGGATGAGACTCGGATCGATGAACGTCACGACCGGCGCGAGGATCATCGCGAACCCCATCCCGGTCGACCCCTGCACGAAAGCGGAGATGAGAACGACCGCAGCGACGATCGTGAAAGCGAGGATCGACATCAGCTGCGATCGCCCGCCGAGGTGGCCCTGTCCGCTGTGCCGGCCCTGCCCACCGAGTGAGATCCCCTCGCCGAGGCGGCCCCGTGCTCGGCCATCCACCGCGCCCGGTGTTCGGCTGCGTTGGGGTCGATGCGGGTGATCGGCGAGTTCGCGACGACGCGGCGGGAGACCTCCTTGGCACGGTCGAGCAACGCGCGGCCGTCCCAGTCGACGGGCCAGCCGCGGTCGAGTCGGAGTCTGCCGTCGACGATGACGGATTCGATCTGGTCGCGGTTGGCCAGGCGCACAAGCTCCCAGGGCAGGTCCCAGGAGGGAACGAATTCGGGGGTGTCGATGTCGACGACGAGGAGGTCGGCGCGGGCGCCGGGGGCGATCTCACCGATCTGGCCGCTCAGCCCCACGGCGTCGGCACCGCCGCGCAGACCCTGTTCGAGCCAGGTCCAGCCGCCGCCGGATGAGGAGTCGACGGCATCCATGCCTCCGGTCAGCCGCTGCGCGGTCTCGGCGGCGTCGAGGAGCCGGAAGGCGTCCGAGCGGGTGCCGTCGGTGCCGAGCCCGATGCGCATTCCCAGTTCGTGCATGAGCAGGGCCGGAGCCACGGCGTTGCCCTTCCACGAACTCGCGACCGGGTTGTAGGCGATCGCGCCGCCGGAGTCGCGGAGGAGGCGGATCTCGCGCGGGGTGAGCAGCGTGGCATGCGCGGCGAGCAGTTCGGGCCCGAGCGCGCCGAGGCGGGCAAGGCGCTCCAGCGGGCGTTCACCGCTGGAGATGAGGGAGCGTTCGACGGCGACGATGTGCTCGTTGAGGTGGGTCTGGAAGGGCACGCCGGCGTCCCGGGCCATCTGCGTGATCGTCGCGAGCGCCTCGTCGGAGGCGACCTCGGGGATCGACACGGCCAGGGAGGGGTGGATGAGGGACTCGGCGTCCCACCTGTTCAGGTGCATTTCGGCGGCGGCGACCACCTCGGCGACTTCCGCCGTGCGCACTCCCCCGCCGAGATCGTTGCAGATCACGCCGAGCACGCAGCGCAGGCCGACGTCCGAGGTGACGTCGGAGATCGCGGAGACGTCGACGCTTGAGCGGGTACCGGCGTCGGCCACGGTGGTGAAACCGCCGCGCAGGGATTCCCAGGCGGCCAGGCGGGTGGCGACGTCGATGGCCTCGGCGTCCATGTTCGACTCCATCGGCACCCACACGCGTTGGAAGATCTCCGAGGGTTCGCCGAAGACGAGGGACTTGCCGAAGGTCTGGGTGAGGTGGTGATGGGCGTCGATGAAACCGGGCATGAGCAGGCGGCCGGGAAGGTCGATGCGAGTCGGTGCGGAGGCAGGTTCGGCACCGGAATTCGGGTCGGCGGCGTCGGCGGGGGTGAGGAGCGATTCGGCGTGGGCGGTCACCTCGGCGAGGGGGCCGGCCGCGAGAATGCGGCCGCCGGAGATGAGCACCGCGCGCCCTGGCTGCGGGCCTTCGGGAAGGAGCACCTGCTCGGGGACGAGCACGGTCGGGGACTGGTGCAGAGTGCGCAGCTGAGTCATGTCATCCTTCATTGCCGCAGGAGCCTCGACGACCCTGCAGATCGTCGTGGCAGGCGATAGCCTGCAGCGTGGTCCTGCCGGTGAACCAAATCGATTTGGCTACTGCCAGTTTACGGCGAGCAGTCTAGTGGGTCAACGGCTCTTCGGAGCCGAGATCCGCCGGTGACTGCCGAGGGATCGCCCCGTGTACTGCGAGCCTGACGAACACCGCGACCGTGGCGGCGACGACGGTGACCGTGACGACCGCGACCAGTGGTGCGCTCTGCAGCAGCTGCGGAATCAGCCTTTCGGGCACCAACACGGCGAAGGCGAAGGCCGTCAGCGTGCCGAGGTAGGAGCCGATCATGAAACCGCGGTGAACGGCCACCGCTCGACGTCGGATCGCGGCGATCGCAACGACCATGCACACGAGCGTCCAGATCGCCAGACCGTGCAGCCAGGAGAAGCCGTCTGGAGAGATCCAGAAGCTCGAGAAGCAGACGATGAGCATCGCGGCCACCCAACTGGCGCCCAGCAGCCGGTGGGCGCGATCCCGCCGCCGGCGCAGAATCTGCACGGGCCCCAGAAGAATTACGTACAGCGCGGCCACGGCATGGACGATGATGACCAAAGTGAAGGCATCCATAGGTATACGATAGTTTCACTATCCAGGTTTCCGCCATCAAGATAGTTCGGCCTCGGGCTGCTATCCGGCCCCCAGACGACGATGGAGGTGTCATGCTGCTCAAACAGCTCGCCAGTGTGAGTGGATGTTCTGCGGCATCGATCAAGTACTACCGGCGTGAAGGCCTGCTGCCGCCCGGCGAATACGTCACGGCGACACGGCAGGACTACGGACGCGTTCATCTCGAGAGACTGCAGCTGATCCATGTCATGCGCGAAGTCGCGGATGCCCCCATCAGCGCGATCCGTCGGCTCACCGAACTGCTCGATGACCCCCAGGTGCCGCAGATCCGAGCACTCCAAGAAGCCCAAGCGATCGCCCTCGGCACACCGACTACCGGCGAGGCAACCGATTCCGACGATGTCGAGCACCCGACAGTGGGTCGGCTGTTGTCGCAGATGGGCTGGCCCGACATCGACTCAGTGCCACGACGAGCACTCGACGAGGCGCTCAAGACCCTCGCAGCATGGGAGATGCCGGACGAGATCGACGCTGTCATGCGCTATGCCGTGCCGATGACCGAAGTCGCCCGGGGCGATATCGAATTCATCCAGCAGCGCCCCGCTGATGCAGGCCGGGTCTCAAGCGACGTCGTCGTCATGCGAGCGGCGGCCGGCACGATCGCGTTCGACCGCCTCATGAGAGCGCTGCGGGCTTTGGGACATGTCTCCCTGAGTGTTCGCAGCTCCGAGGCCGAGGGCGGTCCGGCTGACTGACCACGAGCGTTTCCCCTGCTGAGGACTCGAGTCACCCACGTCGAGGAGTCCGCGCCCCTGGGTTCGCGTCGAGGGGTTCGCCTCTGAGCCCGTAAGATGGGTCCATGCCGACTCTGCCGCTCACGCCCACCTCGGCGGATCACGAGCACCTGGACTGCGGATATTTCGAGCGCGGGGAGTGCCGGTCCTGCGCCCTCATCGAGACCGCGTATCTGAAGCAGATCTCAGACAAGGAGGCCTGGTGCCGGGAGATCCTCGCCGAGGCGGCCCCTCAGGAGTGGCTGCCGACCTTCGCCGGTGGGGTGGACGGCTTCCGCAACCGCGCGAAACTCGCCGTCGGCGGTGGGGCCGGTCATGTCACTCTGGGCATCCTCGACCAGGAATTCCACGGCGTCGATCTGCGCGAATGCGGGGTCCAGGCGCCGGCGATCCGGGCGGTGATCCCGGTGCTCGCAGACTTCCTCGATGCCACCGGGCTCGAACCCTATGATGTCTCCGCGCGTCGTGGTGAGCTGAAGTTCGTCCATGTCACGGCGGCGCCATCGGGTGAGCTGATGATCCGATTCGTCGTGCGCACTCAGCATGGCCTCGATGTGCTCCGGTCGCGGCGGGCCGGTCTGCTCGAGCTCGCGCCGGAGGCTTCAGTGGTGTCGGTGAATCTGCTGCCCGAACACAAGGCGGTGCTCGAAGGCAGCCGCGAGGAGCTGCTCCACGGTGATTCCCTGCGAATGAACCTCGACCGGGTCGATCTGCATCTGCGTCCCCAGAGTTTCTTCCAGACGAATACCCAAGTCGCGATCGGACTGTACAACCAGGTCACCGCATGGGTGGATGCGGTCGGCGCACAGAGCCTGTGGGACCTCTACTGCGGTGTCGGAGGGTTCGCGCTCTGCTGCGCGGGGAAACGCGCGCGCGGCGAGGACGGAACGGCCCGCCGGGTCACCGGTGTCGAGGTCAGCGAACAGGCGATCGAATCGGCGAGGATCAGCGCCGCCGAGCTCGACATCGACGCCCGCTTCCTCGCCGGCGATGCCACGGAGTTCGCCGAACGGAACTTGACCGCAGGCAAACGGCCGGACTGCGTGATCGTCAATCCGCCTCGGCGCGGGATCGGTGCTCGGCTGTCCGCCGCGTTCGAGGACTCCGGCGTCGAGCACATCGTCTATTCGAGCTGCAATCCCGTGTCCCTGGCCAAGGACCTCGCGCAGATGCCCAGCTACGAGGTGGCTCAGGCGCGGATCTTCGACATGTTCCCGCATACGAAGCACCTCGAGGTCGCGGTCGTGCTGCAGCACCGCTGACCACCGCGAGATGCCTCACACTCTGCCTCATCGGGTCCAATCCATGTGGTGATTCGGCGACAAGCGCCTAGACTCGACTGCTGCACGGCCCCACGAACGTCCCAGTTCGCGGGGCCTGTTGTGTATCTGCTGAAATCCCGCCCACTGCCCCCGAATACATGCTCCTGCCCGCCATCGAGGCGGCCGTGAGCCCGGAGACCACGATGACGACGCTGAATTCCCCCTCCTCAGATCCTGCAGGCACCGCCGCGACCGGGTCCGAGCACTCCACCGAATCCGCCTCCTCCGGCGGACTCGACGACCCTCCCCCTCCCGGCGGGGTCGGATCCGACTCCGGCCCCGCCGGCGCCGAGACCGCATCCCTTGCAGACCCTTCCTCCAACCGGGTCGGGAAGGTGTTCGTGTGCGCTGTCGGCCTCGTCATCGCCTTCGTGCTGTGGGCGGCGATCGCCCCCGAGGCGCTGGCCGACATCATGACTCGGGCGATGACCGCAGTCTCCACCGGCTTCGGCTGGATCTATCTGGTCGTGCCCTTCGCCGCGATCGTCATGCTCGTGTGGTTCGCCGTCAGCCGTTTCGGTCGCCTGCGGCTGGGCGCACACGACTCCCGTCCCGAATATCGCACTGTCACCTGGCTGGCGATGATCCTCGCTGCCGTCATGGGCATCGGCCTCGTCAGCTACGGCGTGGCCGAACCGATGTCCCACTTCATGGTTCCGCCCCACGGGCTGGCCGAACCGGAGACCATGGACGCCGCAGTGCGCGCCATGCAGTTCTCCTACCTCGATTGGGGCTTCCAGGCCTGGGCGATCTTCGGCGTCTTCGGTCTCGCGATCGGCTACTCCACCCACCGCAAGGGCCGACCGGCACTCGTGTCCACAATGCTGCGGCCAGTCCTCGGCCGCCTCGTCGACGGTTGGGTCGGCAGCTTCATCGACATCCTCACCATCATCGCCACTCTCTTCGGGACGACGACTTCCCTGGGTCTCGGCGCCTCTCAGATCGGCGAGGGTCTCAACACCGTCTTCGGCATCGACGCCACGATCGCTCTGCAGATCATCGTCATCTCCGTCCTCACACTCCTCTTCACCGGTTCGGCTCTGACCGGGGTGAGCAGGGGCATCAAGTACATCTCCCAGATCACGCTGACCATGGCGACGCTGCTGGGGCTGTTCGTCTTCATCACCGGCCCCAGCGGCTTCATCTCCAACCTGTTCGTCCGTTCCGTCGGTGCCTTCGCCGGGGACTTCCTCGAACTCAGCTTCATGACCCCGACGAATGCCGAGGACAGTGAGTGGATGCTCGGTTGGACGTACTTCATGATGGCCTGGTGGCTGTCGTGGAGCGCCTTCGTCGGCATCTTCCTCGCGAAGATCTCGAAGGGGCGGACCATCCGCGAATTCGTCGCCGGTGTCCTCCTCGTTCCCAGCGCCGTGTTCTTCGTCTGGTTCACCGTCATGGGCGGTTCGGCGATCAAGTTCGACATCGACGGCGCCGCGATCGGTGAGGCGACTCAGGACAACCTCGACACCGCGTTCTTCAGCCTCCTCGAGCAGCTTCCGCTGTCCCTGTTCGCGTCGGTCTTCACGATCATCATGGTCATCCTGTTCTTCGTCTCCTCCGCAGACTCGAACACGTTCGTCCTCAGTTCGCTGTCCTCGCACGGCTCCTTCGCACCGCGCCGCCCGGTCATCGCGACCTGGGGATTCCTCACCGGTGCCTGCGCGATCGTACTGCTCCTCGTCGGCGGCCTGCAGGCCCTCCAGCAGGCGGCGATGCTCTCAGCCGTCCCGTTCACCGTCATCGTGGTCGTCCTCGGCGCCGCCCTTGTCAAAGAGCTGCGCAGCGACGACCAGATCGTCGAGGAGGTCGCTCGCGAAAAGCGGGTTCTGCGCCCCTGACAGCGCCGGCCCACTTCACCGAGCGGACCACTGAGCAGCGAGCGCGCAGGTTGCAACTGGTCCGCTCGGCGCTCAGTGGCCCGCTCGGCGCCAGCCGGGCGCCGCAGGGTGCGCTCAAGGCCAGCCGGGCGCCGCAGGGTCCGCTCGAGGCTCGCCGGGCGTCGCAGGGTCCGCTCGGCGCTCGCCAGCCGCCGCAGGGCTCACCGCAGCTTGGCGGTCACCTCGGCGGCGGCGGACTGGACCTGGTCGACCATCGGACCGGAGTCCTCGGGCAGGGTGTCGCTGACCACGGACAGCCCGATTGCGGCGACAGGACGCCCGAGCACGTCGAAGACGGGGGCGGCGATCGTCGAGATCCCCGGTGTGACTTCGCCGTGTTCGATCGCGCAGCCGGTGCGTCGCTCCTGGGCGAGTATCGCGTTGAGCGCCTTCACCGAGGCCGGCCCCTTGCCCGTGCGGGTGACGAAACCCGTCTCGGACTGGAGCATCGCGAGCACCTCGGACTTCGGCAGCTGCGCGAGGATCGCCCGCCCCGTCGCCGTGAGGTAGCTGGGCATGCGCACCCCGGTGGCAGTGATGACCGCGACAGACTTCAGCGACTGCTCCTTGAGCACGTACTCGGTCTCCCACCCGCGGATGACGGCGAGCTGAGCGGTCGTGGCGGTATCCTCGGCGAGCTGACGCACGATCGGCTGCGCCAGCCTCTGCAGGGGGTTCGTCCGCAGGTAGGAGGCCCCGAGCTCATGCACACCGGCACCGAGCACGTACCCGGACTCGGTGCGCGCGACGAGCCCGAGCTCCTCGAGCACACCGAGGATGTCGTAGGCACTCGAGCGCGGTATCTCGAGTGCTCTGACCAGAGCACCGGCCGTGATCGACCGATTCGACGCGGCCAGATGCCGCAGAATCGCGATCGCCCGCCGCAGTGCGGGAACCTCAGCCACGGTTCAGCCCTCCATCTCCAGCGCCGCGAACGCCTTCGCGTAGAGGTCCGAGACGTCCCCGAGCTGCGCGTGCACGCCATCGCGGACGCGCACCCTGCCGCCGCTGACGGTGAGATGCACATCCGCCGAGGTGGCCGTGAGGACGATCTGCTCGTCGAGTGAGCCGATGGTGCGCATGCTGTCGGTGCGCAGCGCAATGAAGTCGCATGCCTTCCCGACCTCGAGCGCTCCGACGGGCAGGTCGAGGCTGCGTGCCCCGCCCTCGGTGAGTGCGGTGATGAGTTCGGCCGGGGAGAATCGGCCGCGCTGCCCCGAGCGCAGACGTTCTCCGGCTTCGAGGCTCTGGGTCTCACGCAGGGCGTCGAGGACGACGTGCTGGTCGGAGCCGATCGAGATCACGGCCCCGGCATCGGCGAGTTCGCGCGCCGGGCCGATCCCGTCGGCGAGGTCCGCCTCGGTGCACGGGCACATGACGATCGCTGCTCGTGAGCCGCCGAGGATCGCGATGTCCTCATCATCCAGATGTGTGGCGTGGACGGCCGACAGCCGTTCGTCGACGACGCCGGAGCGTGCGAGCACCTCGGTGGGACTCGCGCCGTAGGCGGCTCGGCAGGCGTCGTTCTCCGCGGGCTGTTCGGACAGGTGGACGTGCACGGGGCCGGTCAGTTCCGCGAAGCGCGGCAGGTTCGCGGCGGGCACGGCACGGATCGAGTGGATGGCCGCACCCACGTGGACGAAGCTCTCACCTGGGGCATTGACGGGGAACTCTGCGGCGAAGGTCTCTGCCAGTCCGGCGTGCCGATCGATGAATCCGTCGATCGTGCCATCACCGAAGCGGGCCTGCTCATCCGAGAGTTCGGCGTCGATGGCACCGGTGAGGTAGCAGGTGTCGAGGAGTCGGATCCGGATCCCCGCCGAGGCGGCCGCCCGGGCCAGCGCCCGTTCCATTGCGTGGGCCGGTTCATAGGCCGACCCGTCGGGCGCGTGGTGGACGTAGTGGAACTCCCCCACCGAGGTGTACCCGCCGGCGAGCATCTCCGCGAACACGGCGCGGGCCACGGTCTCATAGGATTCGGGGTCGAGCTTCGCGGCAACGGAGTACATGACCTCGCGCCAGGTCCAGAAGGTCCCACCGTCGCCGTGGGTGCGTCCGCGCAGGATGCGGTGGAAGGCATGTGAGTGGGCGTTCACTCCGCCGGGCAGGGTGAACCCGGGCACCACCTCGGCGGTGGCCGGGGCGGCGTCGACTCCGGTCTGGACCGCGGTCAGGGTGCCGGTGTCATCGGCGCTCAGCAGCACCCCGCGAGCCACGGCTCCATCGACCCACGCGGTTTCGCACCAGTACTGGGTGCTCATGCGCCCGCCCCTGTCTCTCCGGTCGGCCCGGGCGTTCCCGTGACACCGAGTTCACGGGCGAGCACCGCGACGAGCGCGTCGACTCCGGCTCGCTGGTCATCGACCTCGCAGGCCTCCTCCGGGGCGTGGGAGACGCCGGTCGGGTTGCGCACGTAGAGCATCGCCGAGGGCACATGACCGGCGAGGATGCCGGCATCGTGTCCGGCACCCGAGGGCAGCAGGGGTGCCTCGGGCAGCACCGAGGTCAGCCGGGTGTTGAGATCGGCGGTGAAGTGGGTGGTCGGTGAGTAGGACTCCTGCGAGATGCTCACCTCGACGCCGGCGTCGGCGGCGTGCTCGCGGGCGCGGCGGCTGATGGCCTCGAGCACCTGTGTCACGACGGCGTCGTCGGCGTGACGGATGTCGAGCCAGAAGCTCATGGCCGAGGCGATGACGTTCGTCCCGCCCGGGTGGATGAGGGTCCGTCCCACGGTGGCCACGGCGCTCGTGTCAGTGGCGGCCGCTAGGGTCGGGACATCCCCGATCACCCGGGAGGCGGTGACGACGGGGTCGGCGCGGTGGCTCATCGGCGTCGTCCCGGCGTGGTTGCCCTGTCCGGTGAAGGCGAAGTGCCAGCGGCCGTGGCCGATGATCGAGGAGCCGATGGCAACGGCCTGATCGGTGCCCGCCAGGCCGAGGCCCTGTTCGACATGGAGTTCGATGAATGAACCGATACCGGCCAGCCGAGACTGGTCACGCCCGACCCGTTCCGGGTCGAGGCCATAGCTCGTCGCGACGTCGGCGAAGGTGTCGCCTGCGGCGTCCTTGAGTCCGAGTGCCCGGTCGACCTCGATGGCGCCGGTGAGCAGTCGTGAGCCGAGGCAGGCGACGCCGAAGCGTGAGCCCTCCTCTTCGGGGAACACGGCCAGGGCCAGAGGCCGGGTGGCCCGTTCGAGTGCGCCGGTGGCCTTGAGCTCGTCGAAAGCCGCCAGCGCCGAGGCGACACCGAGGGGCCCGTCGAACTCGCCGCCGCCGGGGACGGAGTCGAGATGGGAGCCGGTGACGACGGCGTTGTCACCGGGCGGGGTGGCCCAGGCCCAGGTGATGCCGTTGGCGTCGATCTCCGTGTCGAGACCGCGGCGGTCTGCCTCGGCGAGGAACCAGTCACGCAGCTCGCGTTCGGTGGCGGAAAACCCAGGACGCTGGTAGCCGGGTCCACGGGGGTCGCGGCCGGTGTCCTCGATCTGCCTCAGCAGCGAGACGACATCGCTGGTGGTCATGTCACTCCGTTCACTCAAGGTGGGACCGGTGGTGCAGCGGTCCCGTCAGTTCGGGACCAGTCAGTGACGGGCCCCGAACCGGTTTCACTTCTGGTGGGTGGTCGCCGCCGCGGTGCCCGAGGCTTCGGCGGCAGCGTCGAGGTTGCCCAGTGCCGTGAACTCGGGATCGTTCACCGCTGGTCCTCCGCCGACGGGCTGCCAGGCGCCGGCGTCGCTGGTCACGGTGTGGGTCAGCGGGGTGACCGCCTCGGCGGCGGTGACGAGTGTTCCGTCCTTGACCTTCGCGATGGTTTCGGCGAGCTCCGGGGACAGGAACCGGTCGGGCCCGGGCCCGGGGACGGTCTCCCGCAGTGCGGAGATCACGGCACCGGTGACCGGCGCCGGCGCGGCTTCACGCATATCGCAGGCGCGGGCGGCGGCGTAGAACTCGATGCCGATGACGCTGGCGAGGTTGTCGACGACCTTGCGCAGCTTGCGTGCTGCCGACCACCCCATGGACACATGGTCCTCCTGCATCGCCGAGGACGGGATCGAATCGACCGAGGCGGGAGCCGCGCCCCGCTTGGCTTCGGAGACCATCGCGGCCTGCGTGTAGTGGGCGATCATCAGGCCCGAGTCGACTCCGGCGTCGTCGGCGAGGAACGGGGTGAGATCCTGGTTGCGGGCGACATCCATCATCCGGTCGGTGCGGCGTTCGGACATCGAGGCGACGTCGGCGGCGACGATGGCGAGGAAGTCCAGGGCGTGGGCCAGGGGTGCCCCGTGGAAGTTGCCGTTCGAGGACACCATGCCGTTGGTGAGCACGACCGGGTTGTCGATGGCCGCCCGCAGCTCGCGTTCGGCGACCTGCGTGGCAAAGGCGACCGCATCGCGGGCGGCGCCGTTGACCTGCGGGGCGCAGCGCATCGAGTAGGCGTCCTGGACCAGGTGGGTCGAGTCGCGGTGGCTGGCGGTGATGCCCGAGTCCTCGAGGGCCGAGAGCATGTTCGCCGCCGAGGCGGACTGACCATCGTGGGGGCGCAGCGCGTAGTGGAGTTCGGGGGCGAAGACGGCGTCGGTGCCGAAGAGGCCCTCGATGCTCATGGCCGCAGAGACGTCGACGGCGGTGAGCAGGTTCTCGAGATCGGTCAGGGCCATGATGAGCATGCCGAGCATGCCGTCGGTGCCGTTGACCAGCGCCAGGCCCTCCTTCTCGGCCAGGGTGACCGGGGTGATGCCGGCCTTCGCGAGGATCTCATCGGCGGGTCCGGCCACACCGTCGGGGCCGACGGCGACGCCTTCGCCCATGACGACGAGCGCACAGGCCGACAGGGGGGCGAGGTCGCCGGAACAGCCGAGCGACCCGTATTCGTGGACGACCGGGGTGATGCCGGCATTGAGCAGGTCAACATAGGTCTGGAGCACCTCGGCGCGGACTCCGGCCCGGCCCGTGGCCAACGTCCGGGCACGCAGCAGCATGAGGGCGCGGACGACCTCTCGCTCGACGGGTTCGCCGACTCCAGCCGCATGTGAGCGGATGAGCGACTTCTGCAGCTGGGTGCGCAGTTCGGCGGGGATGTGGCGCTGGGCGAGCGCCCCGAATCCGGTCGAGACTCCGTAGACGGGCTTCTCGGCCTGAGCCAGGGCATCGACGGCCTCGCGGTACTTGTTCACTCGGGCCAGCGTGGCCGCGCTCAGTTCCACCTTCGCGTCGTGGCGGGCGACCGCGACCACCTCGGCGAAGGTGAGGGTGTCGGGATCGAGGTCGATGAAGTCTGACATGTCGGACCTTTCAGTTGAGTTGCTCTGCGCTGTGGCGCCGGAGGTTCGGTGGTATTCGAGGTGCTGCCGGGGCGACGGTCGGGCCGGTTCAGGCCCTCTGCGCGCCCATCAGCTCCGTGGTCGGTTGTCGACGACGAGTTCGCCGCTGGAGTAGACGCGTTCGACGAGCTGGACTCCCGGCCGGTAGGCCAGGTGCCGATAGCTGGGTGCGTCGAGGATCGCCAGATCGGCGCGGGCTCCGACGCCGAGGTGGCCGACATCGGAACGCTGCAGAGCGTGGGCCCCACCCGCGGTCGCCGCCCACACCGCCTGCTCGACGGTGAAGTGCATATCGCGCACACCGATGGCGATCGCGAAGGGCACGCTGTTGGAGAACCCTGAGCCCGGGTTGCAGTCGGTGGCGATGGCGAGCCGCACACCGGCCTCGACGTAGCGGCGGGCATCGGGGTATGGCTGACGGGTGGAGAATTCGATGCTCGGCAGCAGGGTGACGACGGTTCCCGCCTCGGCGAGGACGGCGAGATCGGAGTCCGAGGCGAAGGTCGCATGGTCGACGGAGACGCAGCCGAGTTCGGCGCCGAGTTTGAGCGCTCCGCCCTCGGTGAGTTGGTTGGCGTGCAGCCGCGGCTTCATGCCTGCGGCCTTGCCGGCGTCGATGATGCGGCGGGTCTGGTCCTCGGTGAAGGCTCCCTTCTCGCAGAAGACGTCGATCCATTTCGCTTTGTCCGCGGCCGCCGGGATGATCTCGTCGATGACGAGGTCGACGTAGCCCTCGGGGTTGTCCTTGTACTCCGGCGGGACCACATGGGCGGCGATGAGCGTGGTTTCCTCGGTGTGCCGGTTGATGATGTCCAGGGCACGGATCTCATCGTCGAGGCTCAGCCCGTACCCGGACTTGATCTCGAACGTCGTCGTGCCCTGCCGAGTCGCCTGCTCCATCAGGTGGACGAGGTTGGCCTCGAGCTCCTCGTCGCTGGCGGCCCGGGTCGCGGCGACCGTAGTCGCGATGCCGCCGGCCGAATACTTCTGCCCGGCCATGCGTGCGGCGAATTCCTCGGAGCGGTCACCGGCGAAGACGAGGTGGTTGTGGCTGTCGACGAAGCCGGGGATCACGGCTTTACCGCCGAGGTCGACGGTCTCGAGTCCCGCGAGATCACTCGCCGAGGTGACTTCCCCGTTGACGATATCGTCGTCGTTGACACCTGGTGACGGTTCTTCACCGCGATGGTTCTCCACCGCAGTGTCCGCCTCAGCGGACGGTCCGGACCAGACGACTCGGCCGTCGTCGATGAGCAGGGCGGCGTCGGTGATGACGCTGAGTTCTCCGAGGGAGTCGAGGTCGTTGACGACCAATTCGCTGATCCCCGTGATGAGCTGCACGACAAGATCCTTAACGGTTGAGAATGGTTCATCCTCAGTATGAACTGCCGCGGCGTATGGCAGAACCGGGTCAGGAAGAATTTGTCTGATATTTCGGACAGATGGTGATTGGGCGCTCAGAGCGCTCGGGCGTCAGGCGTGGACGATCTTCGTTCTCGACCGCTCAGCTCTCTCGCAGCTGACCCTTGACGATCTTGCCCACGGAGTTCTTCGGAAGACCTGCGTGGATATGGATCTCCGCCGGGAGTTTGTAGCGCGCAAGCCGCGGTTCGAGGAAGGCTCGCAGGGTCTCTGCACGATTGACGGCTCCTTCACGCAGAGCCACATGAGCCACGGGGATCTCCCCGTAGGTGTCATCGGGGCTTCCGACCACCGCTGCCTCGAGAACCTGAGGATGTTCGAAGAGCGCATCCTCGATCTCCTTGGGATAGATGTTCTCTCCGCCGCGAATGATGAGATCCTTGATCCGATCGACGAGGACGAGGAAGCCGTCCTCATCGAGGTATCCGACGTCCCCGGTGTGCAGCCACCCGTTCTTGAGCACTTCGGCGGTGGCCTCCGGTCGGCCGAGGTACCCGCGCATCACCGTCCGCCCAGCGATCACGACCTCTCCGACATCCCCAGGTTCGAGCAGTCGATCGTGAGGATCGGTGATTCCCACGCTCACTCCTGGCAGTGCTGGCCCGACGGTTCCCGGCTTGCTCGTACCATCGTTTCGGTTGATCGTGGCGCACACCGAGCACTCCGAGAGACCGTAACCCTCGACCATGTCGACATCGAAACGAGTCTCGAACCGGGTGATCGCGTCCGGGGACATCGGGGCGGCACCGCAGATGACGAAGCGCAGAGAACTCGAGTCGACATTCCGAGTCGTCGTCGCCTCGAGGATCGAGAAGATCGTCGGCACAGCAGAGAAATAGGTGGGGCGCTCTTCCTCCACGACGTCCCAAAATGACTCGGGATCGAACTTCGGGATCATATGCACGCTGCCGCCGAGCATGAGAGGTGAGACCGTCCCCGCGAGCAGGCCGTTGCAGTGGAAGAGCGGGAGAACCAGCAGGCTGCGGGCGTTCTCACCGAAGTCGAGACCATTCAAGATCGACCAGACCATGGCAGCGATGTTCGACTGCTCCAGAACGCATCCCTTCGGCTTGCCCGTCGTCCCCGAGGTGTAGACGATGAGCGCCACGTCGTCATCCCGGACGTCATCGAGGCAGTGCGAAGAGACGCCAGCGCAGGGCTCCATGTCACCGCGGAAGCAGCCGTCGGTCACCGGAAGGCAGCCGATCCCGCATCCTCTGGCGAGCGCCTCGGCGCGGGAGTCCCCCACGAGCAGGGCACAGCCGGAGTCGTCGAGCTGGAAGACCACCTCGTCGTCAGTGAGCGCAGGGTTGATCGGAGTGAGACCGGCGCCGAGAGACCAGGTGGCGAACATCGTGGTGATGATTTCGGGGACATTGCGCAGCAACACACCAACCACCGAACCGCGACCGATTCCGAACCGCGAGCGCAGTATGTGGGTTGTGGCCGCGACAGCGGCGGCGAACTCAGCATTGTCGAAACTGCCTCCGGGCCAGCTGAGGCATGGTCCGTGGGGGTTGGTTCGGGCACGAGCAAGGGGCAGCCCCATCACCTCGGCGACGGGATAGGTGGAGGATTCCGCGTCGATGGGGACAGGATTCGAAGTCATCATGGCCTCACACTAGCCACGCGTTGACGCACGTTCACTGGGCACGGTAACCAAATCACCATCGCCATTTCGGTCAAAGATACAAACACGGCTCGCGCTTTCGTCGACTCGGCCGTCCCCACGGGCCTCAATCGGCGGTACTGTGCAGACATGGTCGATCATCTGCTCTGGCCGCCCAATGACGGGCTGAAAGCCGACAGCTCCACCACGGAGGTGCGGACCCACGCGTCGCGGATCGCTGCGGGCATGACCCCGCACATTCCCGAGCTCACACGACGGGTCTACGACTATCTGGCGACGAAGATCACCGAGCTCGGTGCCGAACCGGCTCTCCTCGATCTCCTCAGTGCAAGCATCGAGGGCAATGTCGAAACGATCCTCCACGCGCTTCAGCACGGCATCTCCTCGGACAACTTGGAACCGCCGACCGCCGCGTTTGAATACGCCAGACGGCTAGCCCAACGCGGAATCTCCGTCAATGCACTGGTCAGGGCCTATCGTCTGGGGCAGCAGAGAATGCTCCAGAGCGCCTACGATTTCGTCATCGAGGACGAGGAGCTGCCGGCGGAGCTCGTCTCTGCGGTTTTCCAGCACCTCGTCGACGAGGTTTCGGAGTACATCGACTGGATTTCGCAGAAGGTCGCTGAACTCTACGAGCAGGAACGGGAATCCTGGCTGGCCAATCGCACAACGGCCAGGGAGACCCAGGTCAGACGCATCATCGCCGGGGAGAACATCGACGTCGCGGCGGCCGAGCGGATCCTCGCCTACAGCCTCGGCGGTCGTCATGTCGCAGTCATCGCATGGACCCACCACTCGGCCCCCGACGCGAACGGTCAGCTGGATCGGTTCACCACAGCCATCAGAGACCTTGCTGGCGCGCTCGGCTCCCAGCGTACCTGCCTCATCATCGGCCGGGACCAGGACACCGCCTGGGGGTGGATCCCTGTGCCGACCGACTGGGATTACGACAACTCTCTTCGCCAGCGTGTGCCGCCGTCGGGCTCGATCCATCTGGCGATCGGCTCCGCGCACGCCTTGTCCGCCGGTTTTCGCCTCTCCCATCAGGAAGCAGAACGCGTGCAGCGCGTCTGCATCGCCGGGCGCGCTCCCGCTGAGCTGAGATCACACGACGACCGGGGTATGGCCGTTACCTCGTTGCTGGCCCAGGACGTCGAGGCTGCTCGAGTGTGGGTGAGATCGGTGCTCGGTCCGCTGGCCGATGACACCGAGGCGAATGCCCGCCACCGGAACACTCTCTCGGCCTTTCTGCGCCATGAGCTCAGCTACACGGCGACAGCGGCCTCGATGACCATGCACAAGAACTCAATCCGGTACCGGGTCGAGATGGCCGAGGCGGCCCTCGGAGTGAGTCTGACAGAGAACCGCTTGAACATCGAGTCCGCTTTGCATGCTCACCATTATCTCTATGGAACCGAGGGCTGACAGGCGGCAGCCTCACCTGGGCTGTGGCCGAGCACCACAGAGGGAAACACGCGAAAGGGGCTCCCTGTCCACGCTGATACCCGCCCGAGGGACATTCGCCACACGGAGCTTCTGGGTGAAGGACCATGTTGTATCGGGAGTACAAATTCTTCGCGGAGCTTCGGCTGAGTATCCATGGGATCCAAGACACATCCTCCCTAGGGTGATTCCAGGTCCACTTGCTCGACATCGGAGTCGGGCACCTGCCTGTGAAAGGAAGCGACATGGGACTCACAACTCCGGATGCCCCTCCGGTTGATGCTGAGACATTCGAATCCCTCCCCCTCTCGGAGAGAATCAGGGCCGTCGTCCTCCACTGGGTCGACTGCGGGTTCGGCTCACCTAAACTGTTCCACATCATCTACATCCTCAAGCTCGCCGTTCTCTACATCGGCATCGGCGTCACCCTGGCCACGCTCACCTCGGGCGTCGGCGCCCCGTGGCAGGTGGCTCAGTGGTGGAACGAGCCGATCGTGTTCCAGAAGCTCGTGCTCTGGACTTTCCTGCTTGAGACCATCGGCGTGGCCGGTTCGTGGGGGCCTTTGGCCGGGAAGTTCAAGCCGATGACGGGTGGTTGCCTGTTCTGGCTGCGGCCCGGCACCATCCGCATGCCTCCGTGGCCCGGGAAGGTTCCAGGAACCAACGGATTCAACCGCACAGTATTCGATGTGGTCCTCTATGCGCTGCTGCTCGTTGCGCTCTTCGTCCCGATCATTCTGCCGGGGGCCACCGGATCGACCGTGGCCGCCGGCTCTCCCGAGGACCTCGGGAACCTGATCAGCCCGCCGCTGATGTTCGTACCACTCGTGCTACTCGTTATCATGGGACTGCGCGACAAGGTGATCTTCATCGCCGCCCGTGCCGAACAGTACGGACCCGCCGTTCTCATCTTCGGGCTGGTTCCCTTCCTCGGCAACGGTCTCGTCGACATGATCATCATGCTCAAGCTGCTCATCTTCTCCGTCTGGGTGGGGGCCGGAGTCTCAAAGATCGGCAAGCACTTCTCCTTCGTGATCCCGCCGATGATCTCGAATGCGCCGATCATCCCGGGCAAGGCGATCAGGCGTCTGCACTATCGCAACTACCCCCACGATGTCAGGCCGTCCCATCTGGCCTCCGGCATCGGGCACATCCTCGGCACTCTCGTCGAGATCGTCACTCCGCTTGTCCTCCTCCTCTCGACGGATTGGACCCTGGCCCTCGCCGGGACACTGCTGATGATCCTCTTCCACGGGTTCATCACGAGCACCTTCCCTTTGGCGGTGCCCCTGGAATGGAATCTGCTATTCATGTACATCGCGGGGTTCCTCTTCCTCGGCCACCCCAATGGGGACGGCTATGGGCTGGGCGATGCGAGCTCTCCATGGCTCATCGTCGCCACCGTGGCCTGTCTGTTCTTCTTCCCCGTGCTCGGCAATTTTCGCCCGGACCTCGTCGCCTTCACCCCGTCGATGCGACAGTATGCGGGCAACTGGGCCTCGGCGCTCTGGGCCTTCCAACCCGGTGCCGAGGACAAGCTGCATGCCGTGAATCGTCCGACGAAGAACCAGGTCGACCAGCTGCAGGAGATGGGGTTCCCGCGAGTGGCGGCGGAGATCACGATGCTGCAGACCGCGGGCTGGCGATCGATGCACAGTCAGGGTCGCGGACTGTTCTCTCTTCTGCACCATCACGTCAACGACGTCGATCGGGCCACGATCCGTGAGGCGGAGTTCTCCTGCAACTCGCTGTTGGGCTTCAACTTCGGTGACGGTCACCTCCATAACCACCACCTCATCGCCGAACTCCAGCGTCGCTGCCAGTTCGAGCCCGGCGAGTTCGTCGTCGCCTGGGTTGAGTCACAGCCGATCCACAAGTCGACTCAGAACTACATGGTCATTGACGCGGCCGTGGGTATCGTGGAACGTGGTACCTGGAACGTTGCCGACTGCGTCAAGGAGCAGCCGTGGCTTCCCAACGGACCGATTCCGCTCAACGTGACGTGGAGGGATCCGCACTACACTTCAGCCTCCCGGGCCGCGGTGTCTTCAATGGAATCTGCTCCGCAATCCGCGGGTGCCCAGAAACCCGAGTCTGCGGCGAAGCGTCACGACCTCACCACGGAGTCGGCCCTGCAGGACGCCGCCGAGCGTGACTAGACGAGGAGCCCGAGAATGACGACCGCTGCTGTGATCGGCAGTGGACCGAACGGACTGGCGGCGGCCATCACCCTGGCCGCTGCCGACGTCTCGGTCACTGTGTACGAGGCAGATGATCACGTGGGGGGCGGCGCTCGCAGCTCCGAACTCACCCTTCCTGGTCTTGTGCACGACGACTGCTCGAGCCACCATCCCTTCGGACTGGCCTCGGAGTTTGCTCGCGTATTCCCACTGGAACAGCACGGTCTTCACTGGGCTCACACGGAAGTCGAGTTCGCGCACCCGCTCGATGACGGTCGCGGAGCCAGCGCCGTGCGATCCGTGGTGGAGACCTCACGCACCCTCGGTGCCGATGCCCAGCGATACCGGACGTTCTTCTCGCCCGTGGCTTCGCGCATGCCGACGGTTGCCGACGAGTTCCTCCAGTCCCTCATCCATCTGCCCCGGCACCCTTTCCATCTTGCGATGTTGGGCGCGCGGGCGGCACTGCCCGCGGCCGCCGTTGCGAGGTACTTCCGCACCGAGGAGGCCCGTGCCCTATGGTCGGGAGTCGCAGCGCACACCTTCGGCCCCTTCAACGCGCCGCTCTCTTCGGCGATCGGCACGTCTCTTGCCTCGGCCGCTCACTACTTCGGCTGGCCGGTGGCGGTCGGCGGATCGGGTCGGATCACCTCGGCAATGGAGTCGCTCCTTCTGTCCCTTGGCGGACGGGTTGAGACCGGACGAAGGGTCGAGGACGTTCGGGATTTGGGCAACCCGGATGTGCTCATGCTCAACACCGGCCCCGCTGAGGCGGCCCGCATCGCGGGCAACTCACTGCCGGTGCGTGCGGTGCGGAGTTTGGAACGGTGGAAGAACGGGCCGGCCGCGTTCAAACTCGCACTGGCCGTGGACGGCGGGATCCCGTGGACCTACGAACCGTCCCGGGGTGCCGGAACCGTCCATCTCTCAGGGTCATACGAGGAGACGGCGTTCGCGGAGAGCGAGACTTCCAAAGGTCGGATGCCTGAGAAGCCATTCGTCCTCCTCGCCCAGCAACATCTTGCCGACCCCGGACGTGGGAAGGGTTCACTCGTTCCGATCGACTGCTATGCGCACGTGCCACAGGGCTTTACAGGAGACGCCACCGAGTCGATCCTCGCCCAGATCGAACGCTTCGCCCCTGGATGCCGAGATCGGATCCTCGCGGTGACGCCTCGCGGGACCACTGCGATCGAATCACTCAATGCGAACTTCGTCGGCGGTGACATCCTCACCGGCCGCAAGGACCCTCTACAGTTGGTGCTCGGTCCGACACCTGGGTTCAGCCCCTACCGACTCAGCGCACCGAGCGGCGGTCGGTCAGGGATATACCTGTGCTCGGCCGCGGTGCCTCCGGGCCCGGGCGCACATGGAATGTGCGGCTATCTGGCCGCAAAACAATCACTCAAGGAGACGCAATGACCACTGACTTCAGACTCACCGAGGGCCGCGAATCTGCGGCCGTCCCGGAACGCACGCTTGCAGGCAGAACCCTGCTCATGAGCGGCGGCAGCCGTGGGATCGGCCTGGCGATCGCGCTGCGCGCGGCACGGGACGGCGCGAACGTGGCGCTCTTGGCGAAGACCGCGGAACCTCATCCGAAGCTCGAGGGCACCGTCTATACGGCAGCAGAGGAGATCGAGGCGGCCGGCGGCAAGGCCCGGCCGATCGTCGGCGATGTCCGCAGCGAGGAATCCGTCGCCGAGGCGGTCGCGCAGACCGCGGAGACCTTCGGCGGGATCGACATCGTCGTCAACAACGCCAGCGCCATCGACCTGTCCTCGACCGAGGATCTGTCGATGAAGAAGTTCGATCTCATGAACTCGATCAACTCACGCGGTTCATTCCTGCTGGCCAAGACCGCTATCCCACACCTCAAGGCCTCGGATGCCGCACATGTGCTCACGCTGTCTCCGCCGCTCAACCTCAATCCGGCATGGGCAGGCAAGCACCTGGGCTACACGATGGCGAAGTACGGAATGTCGATGGTCACGCTCGGGCTGGCCGAAGAGCTGCGCGAGGAGGGAGTCGCGGCCAACAGTCTGTGGCCGAGGACGACGATCGCGACAGCGGCGGTGAACAACCTCCCCGGCGGCGAACAGCTCATGGCACGCAGCCGCAAGCCCGAGATCATGGCCGAGGCCGCATGGACGATCCTCACCGCAGACCCGCGTGAGGTCACGGGCAACTTCTTCATCGACGACGAGGTGCTGCAGGCTCGGGGCATCACGGACCTGTCCGTCTATGCACATGATCCGTCGCGGCCCGGCTCTGTCGGTCACGGCCCCGATGACCTCGAACTCGACCTCTTCCTCGACGAATAGGGGGTACGGCTCCGGCGCCCATCAGTCCAGAGCCCGGTTCACAAAGGCCCCTCGGCGGCGCTGATCCCCGTTTCGGCCCAGAAAAAGGTGGATAGCCCAGTTTCAAACCTGGGCTACTCACCTTTTTCTGGGCTATTCAGCGTCCGGCGCGGCGGGGCTGCTTACTGCGCGGCGGATTCCTCGTCGCGCTGATCCAGTTCGGGGATCATCGGCACGCGCTGACCGCGGTCTTCGGCCACTTCGGCGGCGCGGTCGTAGCCGGCGTCGACGTGGCGGATGACGCCCATGCCCGGGTCGTTGGTGAGCAGGCGCGCCAGTTTCTTGGCGGCCAGTTCGGTGCCGTCGGCCACGGAGACCTGTCCGGCGTGGATGGAGCGGCCGATGCCGACTCCGCCGCCGTGGTGAATGGACACCCACGTGGCACCTGAGGAGGTGTTGACCAAGGCGTTGAGCAGCGGCCAGTCGGCAACCGCATCGGTGCCGTCGAGCATGGATTCGGTTTCGCGGTAGGGGCTGGCGACCGATCCGGAGTCGAGGTGGTCACGACCGATGACGATCGGGGCCGAGATCTTGCCTTCGGCGACGAGCTTGTTGAACAGCAGCCCGGCCTGGTGGCGTTCCTTGTATCCGAGCCAGCAGATGCGGGCGGGCAGGCCTTCGAACTCGACATACTCGTTGGCGGCATCGAGCCAGGTGTGGAGGTGTTCGTTGTCGGGGAAGAGCTCCTTGAGCGCGGCGTCGGTGACCTCGATGTCCTTCGGGTCGCCGGACAGTGCCACCCAGCGGAAGGGTCCGAGCCCTTCGCAGAAGAGCGGGCGGATGTAGGCCGGGACGAAGCCGGGGAATTCGAAGGCGCGGTCGTAGCCGGCCTTGCGGGCCTCGTCGCGGATCGAGTTGCCGTAGTCGAAGACCTCGGCGCCGCGGTCCTGGAATTCGACCATGGCACGCACGTGCTTGGCCATGGACTCCTCGGCGCGGAGGGTGAACTTCTCTGCGTCCTGTTCGGCCTCATCGCTCCAGTCATCGACGCTCACGCCCACGGGCAGGTAGGACAGGGGGTCGTGGGCTGAGGTCTGGTCGGTGACGATGTCGACTTCGGCGGCCTCGGGGCGGTCGAGGATCGTCGGGAGGATCTCGGCGGCGTTGCCGACGAGGCCGACGGACAGGGCCTGCTTGTTCTTCTTCGCTTCGATGACCTTGGCCAGGGCGGTGTCGAGGTCGGTTTCGACCTCGTCAAGGTAGCGCTTGGACCGGCGGCGGTCGAGGCGGGTCTTGTCGACGTCGATGATGAGGCAGGCACCGCCGTTGAGGGTCACGGACAGGGGCTGGGCACCGCCCATGCCGCCGCAGCCGGCGGTGATGGTCAGGGTTCCGGCCAGCGTTCCGTCGAAGCGTTTGCGGGCGATGGCGCCGAAGGTCTCGTAGGTGCCCTGGAGGATGCCTTGGGTGGCGATGTAGATCCAGGAGCCGGCGGTCATCTGGCCGTACATCATCAGGCCTTCGGCCTCGAGCTCGCGGAAGTGCTCCCAGTTGGCCCAGTCTCCGACGAGGTTGGAGTTGGCGATGAGCACGCGCGGGGCCCATTCGTGGGTGCGCATGACGCCGACGGGCTTGCCGGACTGGATGAGGAGGGTCTCGTCGTCCTCGAGGTCGTCGAGGGTGCGCACGATCGCGTCGTAGGCCTCCCAGGAGCGAGCCGCCCGGCCGGTGCCGCCGTAGACGACGAGGTCTTCGGGACGTTCGGCGACCTCGGGGTCGAGGTTGTTCATGAGCATGCGCTTGGGCGCTTCGGTCTGCCAGGACTTCGCGGTGATCTCGGTCCCGCGGTCGGCGCGGATGACGCGGCTCGGATCATGTTGGGTGAACGACGGCTTGGTGGTCATGGGATTCTCCTTGTCGCTGTGTCCGACGAGGCGGATGCTTGGCTGCCGCTTCGCCGTCGCGCCGAGGTGCGGACTCCCCTGCGCTGTCGGCTCTGACTACACCATCCATTCTGACGACCGGACAGGATTGCGGTAGTGGTCCGGACCAAGTTCTGTCCGATATTTCGGATACCTCTGGCGCATCCGACCTCCGAGGCTCACACTGAACCCACCCGCGTCCGGCCTCCGCGGCTCGCCTCGGCCCCACGCCCGCACCGACTCCGGCGCCGGCACCCGCACCCGCACCCGCACCCGCACCGAGGCAAGCCGTCGTTCCCGCACGACCCAAGGCAAGCCGTCGTTCTTTCACGACCCGAGGCAAGCCGTCGTTCCCGCACGACCCGAGCCATTCCAGCCCACCTCCACGAAAGAAGGTCCCCGATGAGCCGCGTCGTCTACTCCCTGTCCACCTCGCTCGACGGATACATCGTCGATGGCGCAGACCGGTTCGACTGGTCCGTGCCCGACGAGGAGGTCTTCGCGCTGGCCATGGACGAGGTCCGTGGCCTGAGCGTCCATCTGCTCGGCCGCCGACTCTACGAGACGATGGTCTATTGGGAGACCGCGGACCGCGACCCCGAGCTCGACTTCGCCGAGGCAGGGTTCGGCCGTCTGTGGCGCGCCCTGCCGAAGCTCGTCTTCTCGACCACACTGGCCGAGGTCGTCGGCACCACGGAACTCGCCACCGAAACACTCGCCGAGGCGGTCGCTCGCCTGCGCACTGAGCATCCCGACGGTGAGATCGGCATCGGCGGGGCCGGGCTGGCGGCCGCGGCAGCCGATCTCGACCTCATCGACGAATACCGGATCCGCCTCTACCCGGTCCTCGTCGGCGGCGGCACCCCATTCTTCGCTCACCACGGTCGGCACTCGCCTCTTGAACTCCTCGACTCACGCATTTTCGCTTCGCAGGTCGTCTACCTGCGCTACGGCGTCAGACGCTGAGCCGCTCAGGCTCTCGACGGCGGACGGGATAGGGTGGGAGAACTCCTCGAGCGTCGCCGTGACTGCGATGCCGACGCAGCACGCGATGACCCGCGGCAAATACCATTTCTTAAAAATTTCCTCTCGATTATTGCTTATTCATGCAATAATGAGGGCATTCGCACAGCGGGGCCGCCTGATAGGGGAGAACTCATGGAGCTGCAGCAGATCCGCGCCTTCGTCGCCGTCGCCGAGGAACTCCACTTCGGCCGCGCCGCCGAACGCCTCGGCATGGCCCAGCCGCCCCTGAGCCGGACGATCCGGACCCTCGAGACCGAACTCGGCGCCTCCCTGTTCCAGCGCACCACCCGCTCGGTCAGCCTCTCCCCAGCCGGCGAGGCCCTGCTCGAGCCGGCCAAGCACATGCTCGCCACCCAGCAGGCCGCCATCGAATCCGTCCATCGCTCCTCCAGCGGCGAGGTCGGCCGCGTGCGCTTCGGCTACTCCCATCCGTCTTCCCGCGACCTCGCTGCCACCCTCGTCACGGCCTCACACGAACGCAATCCGGGCATCACCTTCCACCTCGAGTCGACCGTCTACGCCGACGAGGGCCTCGAGCGGATCATGGACGGCACCCTCGACCTCGCGCTCGTCCGCTGGCGGAAGCGCCCACCCCTCATCGCCGGACGCCCCGTGGCGATCGAACACCCCTGCGTGGCTATGCCGAACACCCACCGCCTGGCCAAGCGGAAGACCATCGACGTCGACGAACTCGCCGACGAGCCCTTCATCCTGCTGCCGGCCCGGCCGAACTCGAACCTGCGCGAGACCGCCATGCGCCTGTGCCTCGACGCCGGCTTCAACCCCCACATCATCCAGGAGGCCCCGGACTCTCAGTCGATCTCCGCCCTCGTCGCAGCCGGAATGGGCATCACGATCACCTATGACTCCGTCGCCGCAGGATACGATTCGCGGATCTCCGCCGTGCCGCTCAACCTCCCGCAGGAAGCGACTCAGCTCTTCCTCGCCCACCGCCTCGACCACCGGGATGCCGCGCTCGATACCGTCCTCGATGTCGCCGAGGCGGTCCTCCCGACCGCCCGCTGAGCCGGCCCGCTTCGCACTCATTCATTGAGACAGACCCTTGTCAGTCTCAATCCATTCGGATATGTTCATAAATCAGAACGTATTGATATCAGATTCGGTAGTGATGCCGAATGTGTCGACGACTCGCCGTCCAGGCGGGACGGCTCGATCGAAATCCAAGGGAGACCGAAGTGTCTGAAGACATCGTCATCTGCGAACCCCTCCGCTCCCCCGTGGGCGGTTTCGGCGGACAGTTCAAGAACGTGCCGCATGAGGAACTCGGCCGGCAGGTGCTCACCGCCCTGCTCGAGAAGACCTCCCTGCCCGGTGAGGTCATCGACGATGTCGTCCTCGGCAACTGCTACCCGCACATGGAGACTCCGGCGATCGGCCGCGTCATCGCCCTCGACGCCGGACTGCCGATCACCGTTGCCGGCCGCCAGGTCGACCGCCGCTGCGGCTCCGGCCTGCAGGCGATCGCCGATGCGCATGCGATGATCTCGGCCGGCTTCGCCGATCTCGTCATCGCCGGCGGCACCGAGTCGATGAGCCGTGCACCGTTCTACAATGAGGAGATCCGCTGGGGCGTCAAGGGCGGCAACGTGGAGCTCAAGGACAGCCTCGCCCGCGGCCGCCTCACCGCCGGCGGCACGGACTACCCGGTGCCCGGCGGCATGATCGAAACCGCGGAGAATCTGCGCCGTGAATACGGCATCTCCCGGGAGGACCAGGACGCCTACGCCGTGGAATCGCATCGTCGGGCCACCTCGGCGACGGAAGAGGGGAAGTTCGCCGAGGAGATCGTGCCGATCACCCTGCCGGCTACCCGCAAGACCCCGGAACAGGTCATCACCACGGATGAGCACATCCGTCCCGGATCGACGGTGGAGAAGCTCGCGAAGCTCACTCCCCTGCGCGCGAAGCTCGACGATGGGGCCACGGTGACCGCAGGCAACGCTTCGGGTCAGAACGACGGAGCGGCGATGTGCATCGTCACCACCGCGTCGAAGGCTGCCGAGCTGGGGCTGCGGGTCTTCGCTCGCATGCGCAGCTGGGCCGTGGCCGGAGTGCCGCCGAAGACGATGGGCATCGGCCCGGTGCCGGCCACCGCCAAGGCTCTCGAGCGCGCGGAGCTCGACCTGGCCGACATCGATCTCATCGAACTCAACGAGGCCTTTGCCGCCCAGGTGCTTGCCTGCACGAGCGAATGGAAGCTCACGGAAACCGATTTCGCCGAGCGCCTCAACGTCAACGGCTCGGGCATCTCGCTCGGCCACCCCGTCGGCGCCACCGGAGGCCGCATCCTCGCGACCCTGCTGCGGGAGATGGACCGCCGCGAGTCGCGCTTCGGCGTCGAGACCATGTGCATCGGCGGAGGTCAGGGCATGGCCGCGGTCTTCGAACGCGTCTCTGCCTGAGCCGAACCGAGTCTCTGAACGACCTCGGACAGTGGGGCCGGAAACCGCATCTGCGTGGCTTCCGGCCCCACTGCCGTCCGAGGCGCGCGGCACTCGGTCGTGAAGCGCAGTTCTCGGTTGCGAAACACACCTCTCGGTCGTGAAGCGCAGTTCTCGGCTGCGAAACGCAGGCAACACCTTGACGCGGGTGACGAATTTCCGGATGAATCGTCTGGAACCTGCCTCGGCGCGACACGCGCCGGCAGTCCGCTCCGGCGGACCGGACTGACAGAGCACCGCAGAGCCGTCGTCTGACTCATCGGCCAGCCAGAGCCTGCCTTGTCAGCTGGCCGGAGCCCGCCTCGACGGCGGGCGAGGAAGACTCTGCCCCGCCGGCCGGCCAGAGTCTGCCTCGCCCGCCGGCCGGGTTCTGCCCCGCCGGCCCGCCAGGTTCCGCCCCGCTTGCCAGCCAGAGTCTGCCTCGACGGCCGGCCGGAGTGTTTCCGAAATATCGGACAGAAAGCGTGAATCGGGCCTCGTAGCACCGCGCACCTGGGTGCCACACTGTTTCTGTTCATCTTTCAAAGGAGAAACTCATGGCCGGTACGTCGAATTCGGGGATCGAGAAGCGATCCATCGAGATGGTGCCTGACGCCGAGCGTCACGGAACGCCACGTTCCCAGTTCACCCTGTGGTTCGGTGCGAACACTCAGATCACCGCCATCGTCGACGGGGCTCTGGCCGTGGTCTTCGGCGCCGATGCACTCTGGGCCATCATCGGCCTGCTCATCGGCAACATCATCGGCGGCATCGTCATGGCTCTGCACTCGGCGCAGGGGCCGCAGCTGGGTCTGCCGCAGATGATCTCCTCGCGGGCACAGTTCGGCATCATCGGCGCGATCATCCCGCTCGTGCTCGTCGTGCTCATGTACATCGGCTTCGCCTCGACCGGCGCGGTGCTGTCCGGTCAGGCCGTCAACCTCATCATCGGCGCGCAGACCCCGTGGATCGGCCTCGTCATCTTCGGCGCGCTCACCGCCCTGGTAGCCCTGCTCGGATACAAGTACATCCACGTGCTCGGGCGGATCTCGTCGGTCACGGGCCTGCTCGGATTCCTGTTCATCACGTACTGCGTGATCACTCAGGTTGACGTCCCCGGACTGATCTCAAATTCCTCGTTCGCCTTCCCCGCCTTCCTCTCCGCGATCGCTCTGTCCGTGGGCTGGCAGCTGACCTACGGCCCCTACGTCGCCGACTACTCGCGCTACCTGCCGCGCTCGACCCCGGCATCGAAGACCTTCTGGTTCACCTTCGGCGGTTCTGTCATCGGCTCGCAGTGGTCGATGACGCTCGGAGCGCTCATCGGTGCGGCTGCGATGACGGAGACCGGCAATGAGTTCGTCGAGAACCAGGTCGCCTATGTCGGCGACATCGTCGGCGGGGGCGTCTTCGCCCTGCTCATCTTCATCGTCATCCTGCTCGGCAAGCTCACCGTCAACACGCTCAACGCCTACGGCGCTTTCATGTGCACGCTGACGATCCTCACCTCCTTCGGCAACAAGACGAACATCCGCCGGTGGACGCGCGCGGTCTTCGTCGTCGGCATCGTCACTCTCACCGTGCTCGTGGCACTGCTCGCCTCGGCGGACTTCCTCGCGAACTTCAAGAACTTCGTCCTCACGCTGCTCATGGTCTTCACCCCCTGGAGCATCATCAACCTCACCGACTACTACCTCATCTCGAAGGACCGCTTCGACATCCCGGCGTTCTACGACCGCCGCGGCCGCTACGGAGAATGGAACTGGCGCGCACTGCTGGCCTACGGCGTCGGCGTGCTCATTCAGATTCCATTCCTCGCCCAGTCCTTCTACACCGGCCCACTCGTCGCCAAGCTCGGCGGTGCGGACATCTCCTGGCTCGTGGGCATCGTGGTGACTTTCGTGCTCTACTACGTCCTCATCCGCAACCACGGAGTCGCACCCGAGGAGACGATCTACCCGGAGGTCGAGGGGGCCGAGGCGAGGCTCAGCTGAGGACTTGGGCCCCGGTCCCGGGCCAAGCGGCCCCAGGTCAAGCGGCCCCTAGCCAAGCACCCCCGGGTCAAGCGGCGTGAAGGCCGGGAACGCGATCTCGACGTTCCCGACCTTCACACTCACCACCCGAGATCCTCCACACGCGCGACAACAGCGTTCGAATCCGTAAGTTACTGATAAGTTCTACTATCGAGTAGGATCGTGATGTCCGTCACCATGCGGGCCCCGCACTACTGACGACCGCGCCGACGTCACCCTCGTTGCTGCGGTCAGTGACGCAACCACTGTCCGCGCACGCTCAATGCCGAGAGAAACGACAGAAGAGGACTACACGTATGAGCACGTCTCGTCACAGAACGCTCACCCCCTCACGGCGCTTCGCCGTCCTGAGCACCGCAGCAGTCACCGGTCTGGCACTGACCCTGGGCACTGCAGCAGCACCCGCCAGCGCAGAGTCGCTCGCACCGCAGACGGAGCAGGAGGCCAAGGACCTCGTCGAAGACCGACAGGCCGAGGACTCCGATTCGCTGAACCGGAGCAACGTGCCCCAAGGCGTCAGCGTCCAGCAGGCCAAGGCCGCCGTCGACAAGTCCGACGCGCTCACCACCGCCGACGTCGAATACGCCGCGGCGCTGGAGGATCTCCCCGCGAATGGTGTCCCCGAAGACTTCTACGAAACGCCGGACGAGGACGGCGCCGTGGTCAAGCAGGCCGAATCGGACTTCTACCTCGACCCCGTCAAACTCATCAAGCACAGCGCGAAGACGACGACGTTCATGTACAAGACCACCGACGAGCAGGGCACTGCGCGAGCCGCCACCGCCACCCTGCTCACGCCGAAGGGTGCGAGCGGCCCCGCAGACGATGCCGTCGTCATCTCCCCGGGCACTCAGGGCATCGCCGACAAGTGCGCCCCCAGCCGACAGATGGGCATGGGCACCGAGTACGAGGGCATCTCCGTCGCCTCGGCCCTGGCCGCGAAGCATCCCGTCATCGTCGTCGACTATCTGGGGCTCGGCACGGAAGGTACCCATCACTACCTCAACCGCACCGAGGAGGGTCGCTCGGTGCTCGATGCGGCGCGCGCCGTCCAGCAGGTCGAGGGCAGCGAGATCGATGAGAAGACCCAGCTGCAGCTGCGCGGCTATTCGCAGGGCGGTCACGCCACGACTGCTGCCCTGGAGCTCCAGAAGGAATGGGCTCCCGAACTCAACGTCGCCTCCGCCTCGGCGGGCGCAGTTCCGACGGACCTGTACGAGACCGTGTCCGGCCTCTCGAGCGTCTATACGGCATTCGCGCTGTACGGAGTCGACACGTTCGCCGCGCAGGCCGACATCGATCTGTCAGAATTCCTCAACGAGAAGGGACAGGAGACGGTCGCCGAAACATCGAATCAGTGCACCGTCGAGGCGCTGCTCTCGACGGCGTTCACGGATTCGAAGTCGCTGACGAAGGACGGCAGATCCCTCCAGGAGATCGTCGAGGAGAAATTCATGGACATTGCCGACAGGCAGCGCTTGGGCAAGGCCCCCGTGCCCGATGTCCCGCTGCTGGTCAACCACAGCCGCCTCGATGACGTCATCCCGTTCGAACAGGGCAAGGAGCTCGCCTCGACCTGGTGCCGCGCCGGCCACAAGGTGGCATTCGAGGACAATCTGGGCCCCACACACGTCGGCGGCTACATCGCCTCGCTGCCCCGCGTCGAAACTTTCACCAGTCGCACGTTCGCGGGCAAGGCTCCCCTCGACAGCTGCTGGAGGCTGTGACCTCCCACCTCGCCGAGGCGGCTCATCCCTCCGGGGATGGGCTCACCCACCGAGGCGGTCCATCCCACCGGGGTGGGCCGCCTCGGCGACATTCACATCACGTTCGCCGAGCTCACATCACCGACCACCGCACCGGACCCCAACGGGTCGAAGCCATACACGATGACCAGGCTGACGATCCCTGCCACCAGGTCAGCCGCGCACCGTCACTCCGGCGCCAGACCCGTCCACGGCATCAGCTGTT
This sequence comes from Brevibacterium sp. FAM 24630, assembly GCF_049804075.1. NCBI lineage: Bacteria > Bacillati > Actinomycetota > Actinomycetes > Micrococcales > Brevibacteriaceae > Brevibacterium > Brevibacterium sp. FAM 24630. The sequence continues at coordinate 37,896 of NZ_JBNBZD010000013.1, read as the reverse complement.
CGATCGCGGCGGCGACCTCGAAGGCGCGGGTGTCATCGAAGGGGTGGGCGATGACCTGGACGCCGGTCGGGATGCCGCAGTCAGCCATGCCCGTGGGCACACCCACGATCGGCACCCGGTTGCAGATGTTGAACGGCATCGTCATGTGCGCCTGCCAGTAATGATCGAGGCGCACACCGTCGCCCGTCCTCCCACTGTTCCCACCGCTTTCGGCGGCGCTTCCGTTCCCGGCTGCCCCTCCGTTCCCGGCGAAACCGGCCGCCCCACCGTTCCCGGCGGTTGCGCTCTCACCTGTTCCCGCGGCCTCCCGGCCGACGCCGTCCGCGCCGATCGTGATCCCGTCGAGGTAGCTGCCGTCGGCCGCCAATCCCGCCACCGCCGAGGTGGGAGCCAGCAGCACATCGAATCCGTCCATCGCAGATGCCAGTTCCGCCTGGATCTGCGCTTCCATCGCCAGCCCCTCATACTGAGTGCGACGCGCCGCGACCGCCTCGGCGTCGCCCATGAATCGCAGCGTGTAGTCGGCCAGGGTGTCCTCGTGGCCGCGGGTCGCCGCGCGCATGGCCGGCGCCAGCAGGTTCCCGAAGTGCGTGAACGCGGTCTCGAAGATCCGCTCAGACGTCCACGGCAGTTCGATCTCCTCGACGACGGCTCCTGCGGACTCCAGCGCCGAGGCGACCGCGCGGGTATTCGCCTCAATGTCCTTCCCGACGGGGAAGTCCCCCAAACGCACACACAGCGCGACCCTGCGTCCGCGGAGTCGATCGGCCGCCTCGGCGGGGTCGAAGTCGGCGAGGAATCCGATTGAATCGATCGTCGCGTGATCGCTCGCGTCGAGGCCGACCATGACCCGGGCCAGCAGAGCGGTGTCCGCGACGGTGCGCGCCATCGGCCCGTCCCCGCGGTACCAGTCGGCAGCCAGAGGCTGGGCACCGGGGACCCGACCGTACGGGGCCTTGAACCCGACGGTACCGGTGAAGGCGGCCGGCAGCCTCGTCGATCCGGCGATATCGGAGGCGGTGGCCAGGGGCGCGAACCCGGCGGCGAGCGCGGCACCCGATCCGCCCGAAGACCCGCCGGGTGAGAGGTCCGGGTTCCACGGGTTGCGGGTGACACCCCACATCGGTGAGTGCGTGATCGTTGCGCAGCTGAACTCCGGGGAGGTCGCGCGGGCATGGACGTAGCCGCCGGCTCGACGGATGCGACGGATGATCGCGGCGTCCGCCTCGGCGATGGTCTCGCGTTCGTGGAGGAGCCCCTGCGTCAGGCCGCGCCCGGCCAGGGCGTGCTTCTCCTTGGCGATCACGGGCAGTCCGAGCAGGGGACGGTCGGCGGCCGCCTCGGCGAGTTCGTCTGCCGTGGCGTTCGCATAGAACGCCTCGGCCTCCCGCGCCGAGGTGACCGCCTCCTCGACGACTTCGGTGACCGCATTGATGCGCTCATCTTCCGCGGTGATGCGGCCGATGAGGGATTCGAGGTACTCGACCGGGGAGAGCTGCTTCGTGCGGAACCGGTCGAGCGCCTCGGCGGCGGTGAGCGCCCAGGGCGCGGTGGAGGCGGGCGACGTCGAGGTGGGCATCGCCGAATCTGTGCGGATCTCGTCGCGGGTCATGCGCGCACCTCGGCGACGGAGGATCCGACCCAAACGGCACCGTCGCAGACCTCGGCGAGTTCGCCGTGGACGAGCTCACCGGCCACGGAGGCGAGCACGCGGACACCGCGGAGCATGTCGTCGTCGGTGGTGAACTCACGTTCGCAGTGGGAGACGCCGTCGACACTGGGCACGAACATCATCACTGCGGGCACGCGGTGGTTCATCGCCACGGAGTCGTGGCCGGCCATGGTTTCGAGGCGGCGGATGCTCAGGCCCTCGTTGGCCACGGCCTTCTCGGCGAGTTCGACGCCTTCGGTCGGGAATCGACGTTTGTCGCGGATGTCGAAGTCCTCGACATTGATGGTGATGTCGTGGGCACGGGCGATCTCGGCGATCTGCTTCTTCAGTGAGTCCCGGGCTGCCTGCACGATGGTCGGGTCGGAGGAGCGGAGGTCGGCGACCATGTGGACACGGCGCGGTACGACGATCGGCGAGTTCGGTTCGACGACGTGTTGGCCGACCGACGACACGAGGGCCTCTTCTTCGAACTCGTCGACGACTTCGGCGACGGCGAGAACGACCTTCGCGGCGGCGACGAGAGCGTCGTGCCGGTCGGCCATGGCGGTCGCTCCCGTGTGGGACTGTTCGCCGAGGACATCGATGTCGAGTTTCTGTGTGTACCAGCTGGCTTCGACGACGCCGATGTCCGTGGCCTCGCGTTCCAAGATGCGTCCCTGTTCGATGTGGATCTCGGCGTAGGAGATCGCCTCGGGCGGGGTGTCGGTGCCGGCATAGCCGATGGCGGTCAGTGCCTCTGAGACTGAGGTGCCGTCGAGGTCGGTGACGGCGAGCATCTCGTCGAGGTCGAAGAGGCCGGCGTAGACGGAGCTGCCCATGATGGACGGGGCGAAGCGACCGCCCTCCTCGTTGAACCAGTTGACGACGGCGAGATTGAACGTGGGCTGGAGACCGGATTCGGCGAACTGCTCCTTCACGCGCAGGGCCGCGAAGAGGCCGGCGATGACACCGTAGGCGCCATCGAAACGCCCGCCGAGCGGCTGCGAATCGAGATGGGAGCCGATGAGGACGTAGGGGGCGGTGTCGGTGGGGGTTGCTTTGGCGGGGTTGGTGCCGGTGGGGGCCGCCTCGGTGGGGGCGGTGCCGGTGGGTGTGGTACCGGTGGGGGTGGTGTCAGTGGTGGCGGGGGAAGTCGCCTCGGCGAGGGTTTCGTCGTTCTGCCCGGCGGCGTCGTCGGGGACGAGCTGGAGACAGGCGAACATGTTGCCGATCGCATCGACGCGGACCTCGAAGCCGTGGGCCACTGCCCATTCGCGCATCCAGTCACGCGTCTGTTTGTCCTCAGGCGTCAGCGCCTGCCGGTCGACGCCGCTGTTGTCCGTGGCGCCGATCGTCGCGACGTGGTGGAAGGCGGAGAGGAAGGCGGCGTCGGAAGAGGTGGCTGCCTGTTGGTTCATTGCAGATCGCTTTCTCTGGGAGAAGAGGTGGACGGTGGGGTACGGGGGGCCCGGGGGCCGTGGGCCGCGTGGGGGCCGAACGCCGCCAGGGTGCGGCCCGGCTGCCGGGCGTTGTCAGCACGTGGGCCGGATGCCGAGCGCCGACAGCACCGACCCGGAAGTCGAGCGCCGCCAGGGTGCGGCCCGAGGTGAGGCGTCGTGCCTGCTGTTCATATTCAGATTTCGTTCATTTCATCATGACGCGAACTGACGGTCAGTACGAAAAGTAGGTCTGAGTGCACGAAACCTGATGCCCGAGCGCACGAAACGTGATGCCGGAGTGCACGAAACCTGATGTGCGGCGGGTGAAACCTCACGGCCCAGCGCACCTGCCTGGACGCACCGGCTCGGATGCTGCGAGGGCCCCGGCTCTGATGGGCAAAGATGCGCAACCTGCTTGCCGCCCACTCATCCCAACCGCCCTCGTGTCTCGGGCAGGCGGGTCACGACGATGAGCACGAGGCACACGGCAGCGCACGCGGCCATGTAGAAGCCGGGCGCGGTGTTCACGCCGGTGATGTCGACGAGCCAGGTGCCCACGAACGGGGCGGTTCCGCCGAGCACGGCATAGGAGATGTTGTAGCTGATGGCCGCCGAGGTGAACCGCGTCTTCGTCGAGAAGCGCTCGCAGAAGAACGTGTAGCAGCCTCCGCCGTAGCAGCACAGGGCGAGCACGAAGATCGTCTGTCCGAGGAACGCGAGGCCCATGTGTCCGCTGGTCACGAGACCGAAGGCCGGTACGGACACCACGGCGAGGAGGATCGAACCGACGACGAGCATGGGCTTGCGGCCGACCCGGTCGCCGATGGCCCCGGCGATCGGCAGGAAGATCGTGTAGCTGGCCATAGCGATGGCATTCGTCAGCAAAGACTGTTCTCGGCTGAGGTCGCCCGTGGTCTGGATGTAGGTGACGAAGTATGCGGACAGCATATAGAAGCCGAGTGCGGTCACGCCGAGGACGAAGAACACCTGAAGCATGCCCACCCAGTTCTCCCGGAACGAGTCACGGATCGGGCTGAATTCCTTGGGTCGCTCGGCGGCCGTCTTCTTGAACAGTTCGGATTCGTCGGTCTTCGCTCGGATCCACAGCCCGACTGCCGACAGCGGCAGGGCGAGCAGGAACGGCAGGCGCCAGCCCCAGGCGTCGAACGAGGCATCGCTCATCATGGTCGAGAGCAGAAGAATAAGGCCGCCGGCCATGACCGAAGGCAGCGCCGTGGCGGCCAGGGTGATGTTGATCCACAGGCCTCGTTTGGATACAGGGGCGTGTTCGTAGACGAAAGACGGTCCGCCCACGGATTCGCCGCCGGCAGAGAAACCTTGGCCCAGACGAGCGAGGATGAGCAGAATGGGAGCGAACCAACCGATCTGGTCGAAGCCGGGCAGAACGCCGATCAGGGCGGTGCAGATACCGACGAGGAAGATCGTGATGGTCAGGGTCTTGCGCCGGCCGACCTTGTCGCCGAGCGCACCGAAGAACAGACCGCCGAGCGGACGCATGACGAAGGCGACGCCGAAAGTCGCGAAGATGACGAGCAGTCCGGTGACGCGGTCACCCTGCGGGAAGAAGTATTCGGAGAGGATGACAGCCGAAAGACCGTAGAGCGTGAAGTCGTAGAACTCGACGAACTGGCCGATGCTGCCGCCGACGAGCACCTTCTTCTGCATGCCCGAGGACTTCTTCGTCGGTCGTGTTCGAGCAGCGGGTGTACGCTCCTCACCTGTGGTGGGTATGGACATCGAAGCTCCTTTGCTCTGTCACGTGCTCTGTCACGCTGGTGGGCGCAGACACCACCTGCCGCCGTGATGCCCGGCCTCCATTGTTGCGGCCCCCATCACATCAGTCCAACAGATAATGCTGAACGCAGTCATCAATCCAATCTATGAGAACTTCGCTCATGCCTGTGCCCGACGCTCACTCCCCTGGCGGCCCGAGAATGTCCCTCGCCAGCTCACAGAAGGCACGGGCCCGCCGGCTCAGCCGCAGCTCCTTGGGCCAGATGAGCGCAGAGTCGATGTTCGGGAAATCGTCGAGAAGCGGCACGTCAACGGTTCTCGACCCGATATAGGTGCCGGAGGAGACACTCTGGCTGAGCAGTGAGTACCCGTGCCCCATCGCCACGAATGACCGCACCGTCTCATAGCCGGAGAACGAATGCCGGATCTTCGGCACCACCCCCGCGATGCGAAACAGCTCGTCGTAGTACTGCCTGGTGAACGGCAGGTCGAGTTGGATGTAGTCCTCATCGGCCAGCTCGCGCAGGTGCACCGGCTTCGGCTTCCCACCCCTGGCGAGAGGATGATCCCGGGACACGAGCGCATGTGGTTCGACGACGTCGATGAGGAAAGAGTCGAAGCGATCCGTCGGTCCGAGCGTATATGTCAGGGCAAGGTCGCAGTCTCCGGCGGTGACGGCTCGCTGCAGCTCTTCCAGATCAGCTTCAAGGTAGTTGACCCGCACCTCCGGGTAGCGCTTCTCGAATTCGTCGTGGATGAGCGGCAGCCGAGTCGGAGCGATCGGCGAGAAGACCCCGACGGTCAGTCGCCCGCTCAGCGACCGGGACAAACCCTGCGCGGCTTCTCCGAGAGCATCGGACGCCTCGAGGAATCCGGTCACCTCGGCGAGGAATCGTTTTCCCGCCGGCGACAGGACGACGGAGCGATTCCGCTGCCGGATGAACAGGTCGAGGCCGATGGTCCGCTCGAGCTGAGCCATCGCCGTCGAGATCGCCGATTGGGTGACGTTAAGGTGCTTCGCCGCCATGGTCATGTTCTCCCGACGTGCAACTTCCTGGAAGTACCGCAGCTGCACGAGCGTGAAATCGAGTGCCATAGTCCCTCATCTTCCCACCGTTGCGCCGAACTTCGACGCAACCCGCTGGCCGACCGGTCGAACTTCGACGCAACCCGTCGGCCGACCCGCCGAGCTTCGACACGACCCGTCGGCCGACGAGCCGGGCTCCCTATTTTCCGTTGCCATGTCATCGCCGGCGACTATTGTCAGCCTTTACTCGGTCGACAGGCGGCTCCTCATCATCACCCAAGAATCGAGGCCACTATCCCAGTTCGGATTTATTCGAAAATACTCGAATCTATCCTCTGCAATCAAACTTATTTCGAATCTTCTATTGCTTTCCACTCGGCAGATGACTAAAATTTGAGAAAGAAACCTTCAATGGAGAACGGAACTCGGACCAGTGACCTACACTCCCGATCGCAAACGACGTAAGTCGAATCGGCGCGCCCGCCGCGCTGATTCCGACTCGCGCGGCGGCGTGAGCAGGAGGCCGAAATCCGATCGGAGCAACCCCACCCAGGACCTCTCGTCCCTGAAAGAGCAGCTCAAAGCGGCCGGTCTCGATCTCACAGGTCATCCTTTCGCCGAGGTGTTCGATGCCCTCGACCCCGTCCCCACTGAGCCGCTTGAGCCGGTCACCACCGACGCTGGCGTCGCTGCAGACGAGGACGCCGATGTCCCCGCATGGGCAGAAGACTCCGAGAGCATCGCCTCCGCCCAGCAACCTGCTGGCGACCCGAGCGACGAGGTACCTGCTTGGGAAGAGACCGCCGAAGACGTTTCGCCATCGCGGGAACCTAGCCCGGACCTCGCCGAGGATGCTCCTGCAGGGGAGGACGATGCATGGGACGCGTGGGGCGCGCCCGCAGGGGAGGACAATGCAAAGCTCGGAGAGACGCAGCATGACGAGGCGAAGGCTGAAGCGTCGGAAACCGAAGCTGCAGAGACCGCCGAAAAGCCGGCGTGGGACGACTCGGCTGTAGACGGAGTCACAGCTTCACTCAGCCCGGAGGCCCTCGCAGCGAAATTGGGTCTTGAGCGGCCGGCGTCACGCCACCCGCTGCTGCCTGATTCCACGTGGAGCGATCTGGTTGACTGTGCCCCCGAGATCACGGACGCCATCACCTCGCTGACCGATCTGGACGAGGCGCTGCGCACCTTCGACCGCCCAATGGGCCCAGATGAGGCGCTGCATGTCATCGACGGGGCCGAGGCGCTTCGTCGACTCAGTGAATCTCTGTCCACTCTGGCTCTGTCGGTCTATGAACGGGTCGGCACGCCGAAGGACAGTGGCGCGAAGTCGCCCAAGGACCTCATTCAGAACCGCCTCAACCTGACCGGACGCGAAGCCAATCGTCGAGCCAGGCTCGCCGAGAAGCTCGGGGGTCGGGTCACTCTCGACGGCCAGCGCCTCGAACCCGAATATCCTTTGGTGGCCGAGCAGTTCCACCGCGGGACTCTGTCGACCGAACACATCACAACTCTCGAAGAATGCCTCAATGCACTTCCCGCATGGGTCGATCAGGCGACGAAAGACAAGGTGGAAGCCGACCTCGTCAGGTACGCGGCGGCTGTGACAGTCAATGAGCTTCGCGAAATCTTTCGGCAGATGCTGGTGCGGATCGACCCTGATGGAGCCGAGCCCTTGGACGCCAGGGAACGGTCGGCGTACTTCGTCACCGCACGCCCCAAACGAAACGGCGATTGGAAGCTCGAGGGCGTGCTCGACCCGGTGGCCGGGTCCGAACTCCACGGACTCTTGACCTCTCGCATCGAGTCCGCGCGCCACACCGGCGCGGACTCGACAAACACGAACACCACTCCCGAGACCGAGGAGGCCGGCGCCGAAACCGACGTCGCTGCCGATGTCCCGTTCATTCCGAACGGCGGACTCGGCCAAGCCCCCGGAGAGGAACGATTCGAACCGGTCGACGCCGTGCTCACCGGCGACCGCTTCGATGCTCCGCCGTGGGCCGTGTTCGAGGCCTACCGCGGAGACGGGCCCGAGCAGAATCCCGCGACTGGAGCGACGTCACTCCCAGGTGGCTATGGCGTCCGTCAGGACGGTTCGACAGTCAATCTCGTCAGCGAGCAGCCGACCGCGAGGAACTGGATCTATGAGCGTTTCGCCACGCTCATCGGTCGTATCAGCATGAAGGAGGCCCAGAAGGGCTCGCCCTACGCGCTGGTCGTCACAGCCAAGGCATCCGACGTCGCAAACAAGATCGGCGAAGCCACCACAGGCTCGGGCGCACGTTTCCCCATGAACGATCTCGTCCGGCGCGGCCTCAACGGCACAGTCTTCTTCCACCTGATGGATGAAACTGCCAAAACCGTGGAAGTTCGCACGGAGAACCGTTTCGCCAACAAGAAGCAGACGGCGATCATCACCGCTCGAGACCGTGGCTGTGTCTTCCCCGGCTGCGACGCACCAGCCGGATGGTGCGACGTGAATCATGTGGTTCCCCACAGCGACGGTGGCCGCACCGACATCAACAACCTGTGCCTTCTCTGCTCGTTCCACCACCACCTCATGGACCGCTCTGATTGGCAGATGGTCATGCTCACCGATGGACGCCCTGCCTGGCAGCCTCCGGAAAGCGTCGATCCCTCTCGAGCACTGGTCCTGCACTCGCGCTTCATCACCGACGAGATCATCGAAGGCCTCTTCGGCGATTAGCTGGCTCCTGGGTACAGAGGGCACAGCTGTGCCCAGGTCGAGGTTTTCAGCCCCATAGACTCATGCCGACTCATGCCCGTGCCCGTGTCCGTGCTCATGCCCATGCCCGTGCCCGTGTCCGTGCCCGTGCCCATGCCCGCGCCCGAACCGAGGTATGCAGCCCCATAGGCCAGACCCGTACGCCGATGAGCGCGACGAATACCGGATTCTCAGCCACCGCAAATAGACTGGCCCCATGCACTCTGCCCCACTCACTTCCGGCGTGGCCTCGCTTCCGCACGACATCTCGGCGGCGATCCCGAGCCCGAGCATCTCGAGCTTCCAACTGGGCCCGCTGACGATCCACTTCTACGCGCTGTGCATCCTCGTCGGCATCATCATCGCAATCGTGCTGACAAATCGTCGGCTGACCAAGCGCGGAGTCGAGGACTGGCAGGTGCTCGATATTGCGACCCTGGCCGTGCCCATGGCCATCGTCTTCGCCCGCATCTACCACGTGATCACGCACTACACGGACTATTTCGGTCCCGGCCGCAACCCGTGGAACCCCTTCGAACCCGGGTCCGTGTGGGCGATCTGGGAGGGCGGAATCGCGATCTTCGGCTCCCTCATCGGCGGCACCCTCGGCGCATGGATCATGTGCCGCAGGCTCGGCCTCAGACTCACCACACTGCTCGATGCGCTGGCACCAGGTCTCATCCTCGCTCAGGCCTGCGGGCGGTTCGGCAACTGGTTCAACCAGGAGCTCTTCGGCCTGCCGACCACCCTGCCCTGGGGCCTCGAGATCGCCCCAGGCAACCCGGCCATCCCACCGGGCACCCCTGCCGATACACTCTTCCACCCGACGTTCCTCTACGAGGTCATCTGGAACAGCCTCGGCGCGCTCGTCCTGCTCTACCTCAGCCGGCATCTCTTCTTCCAATGGGGACGCCTGTTCGCCGTCTACCTCATGTGGTACGGCGCCGGCCGCATCGTCTGGGAGTCCATCCGCCTCGACCCGAGCTTCGTCATCCTCGGCCTGCGCACGAACGTGTGGGGCGCGATCGGTGCTGTGGCCCTGGGCTTGGTGATCATGCTCATCCAGTGGAAGCGCCGCCCCGAACCCGAGAAATCGCCGTACATCGAGGGACGCGAACCGCAGCCGGCCGAGGACTGACCCGCACCCTCGCCGAGGCGGCTCCCCGCCCGGCTCAGGCCTCGATCCACTCCTTGAGGCGACCGAGGCCGGTGATGATCGCGGCTTCGTCGATGCCCGAGTAGGCCAGCCGGATATAGGATCGGTCCTCGCCCGGCTGCGGTGCGCCGAAATGCTCGCGAGTGCAGAACGAGACTCCCGTGTTGTGCAGCGCCTCGGTGGAGAAATCGGCCAGGGTGGCGATCCCCTTGGCCGCCATCGCCTCGGTGACGTCAGGGAAGACGTAGAACGTCGATCCGGGCGTCGCCGTGCTCATGCCGGGGATCTCATTGATGATGCGACAGGTGGCGTCCCGACGCTTGCGCAGCACCTCCAGCATCTGCCCCACCGGCGCCTGCGGCCCGCGCAGAGCGGCGATGCCCGCCCACTGCACATACTGGTTCGTGCAGGATTCGTCGTTGGTGTTCATCGTCGAGATCGCCTCGGCGACGGTCTTCGGAGCCACCGCACAGCCGAGTCGCGATCCGGTCATCGCGTACTTCTTCGAGAAGGTGTAGAGGATGACGGTGCGCTCGGCCATCCCCGGCAGAGCCGCAATCGACTGGGACTTGCCCCGATAGCGCATCTCGAAATAGGCCTCATCGGAGAGCACCCACAGGTCGAATTCCTGCGCGATCGCAGCCACGGCCTCTCGTTCTTCTGCCGTCGATTCGGCTGAGATCGGATTCTGCAGGTCGTTGTAGATGATGGCCGTGGTGGTCTCGTCGATCGATGCCCGCAGATGGTCGAGGTCGATGGCGAACCCGGTCTCGGTGGGCACATACCGATACGGCAAAGCGGTGCCGCCGAGGTAGTTGATCTGGGATTCGTAGATCGGGAATCCGGGGTTCGGATAGAGCACGCTCTCGCCAGGGTCCATCACGGCCTGGAGGAATTTCGTGATCACGGGCTTGCCTCCGGTGGTGACAACCACCTCGGCGGGGTCGATGTTCATGCCGCGCCGAGCGCCGATGTCGTCGGCGAGCGCCTCTCTCAGCTCGGGAATGCCCGGTCCGGGGCAGTAGCTGGTCTTGCCGTCGCGGATGGCCTGCTCGAGCGCTTCGACGATATGCCCGGCCAGGGGAAAGTTGAGATCGCCGAGGTGGAACGGAAAGACCTCGTTTCCGCGCGCCTTCCACTCGGCGGCGGCTTGGGCCACGCGGAACGCGGTCTCGGTGCCGAGGTTGTCCAGGCGTTGAGCGGTCTTCATTGTCGGCTCCTTCATCGGGTCGGGCAGAACGAGAGCGTGACCGCAGCGACTGCGGGCTGAGGTTCCGGCGCCCTTGAGCACGCAGAACATCCCTCGCTTCACACACGATAGAACACCGCGAGCCGGAATGTCAGCGGTGGTCAGCCGCAGGGCACGATCGGTCGCCAGGCCCGCCTGCATTCGGGTCGACCGGAGTTCAGTCCCCCGGCTGCCAGTCCGGTCGATCAGTCCACGGCCAGAGCTGCGCGTCCGGCCAATAGGCACCACAGTCCGATGGCCAACAGCACCGGGGCGCCGAGGACACCGCACCAGAAGCTCGGCGCGCCGAGGCTGCGCGGAATGAAGTACGCCGCGATTGCGATGATCGTGATGAGCGCTCCCGCGAGATGGAGGACCGGCTGGGCGAAGACGACGGCGAGCGCGAAGAAGTGGATGCCGACGATCGCGAGGATGAGTGGGGCGACCGCCTCGGCGTGGCCGGAACGGACGGCGAAGAAGCTGAGAACGGCGGCTGCGATGATCTCTGCCCAGACCACGACGATATAGATCGTGAACGCAGTCGTGCCCGTGGCGATCGCACTCGGTTCCGACCAATGGCCGATGGCCAGGAAGATGCTCGGCACCGCCAGGCCGAGTCCGGCTGCTGAGAGTCCGCCGAGGAGGATCCGGAAGACGACTCGATCGGGCGGAGCCTCCTGCGCCCATCCTGACCAGATGAACGCGGCGAGGCCGAACACCGCGCCGATCATCACGAGATCGCGCGGAAAGGACAGGTCGATCATCATTGATCCCTTCACCCAAGGCCGACTGTCTGTCGAGTCTAACCCGATCTTCGACCCAGGCTCGGGCAACTGGCTCAGTCTTCGTGCGGAGCGATGAACAGCTTCCGCAAGGGCGCTTCGTCGACGTACCAGCGGGTGGTCATCCCCTCGTCGAGGCGGACCAGCGAACCCGGCGCCAAATGGATCGGTTCGCGCCGTGGTTCATCGAATTCGATGCGCCCGGTGCCGGAGATGACGAGGAAGACCTCATCGCCTTCGACATCGCGCATGGCCCCAGCGCTCATCTCCCACAGCCCGAAGTCTGCCCCGCCGATGGTGCCGAGTTCGGCGAATCCCGTCGTCGCGGTCTTCCCGCCCTCATCGTCGCGAGGCCCCGCCGAGGCGGCCGCTGGCAGGTCCTGCCAGGTCTCGATGGGTTCGTGGCTGAGGGGAAGATCATGGGTGTCGATCGGCTCCATTGCGCTCATGCGATCAGTGTAGCCAGACTCCGCCCGAGGAAGCGAACCATTCCGCGCAATCAGCACCGAACCTCGCCGGTTTCAGCAGACGATACATTCGCTGACAACTGTTTACTTCGTGGCCGACGTGGGATAGAACTGTTTCCGTAGACCCGCCTCATGCGCGTCTCGTCTTCAGGAGTTGATCCATGTCCTACTTCAATGGTGAAGCATCGCACTGGCTGGCCCAGTCCCCCGCCGCTCCCATCGACCCCACCCCGCTGCCGAGCGAGAAACAGGATCTCGTCATTGTCGGCGGCGGCCTGACCGGCCTGTGGTCGGCCTACTATGCCCGGCAGACTCACCCGGACTGGTCGATCACGATCCTCGAGGCCAAGCACATCGGCTACGGCGCCTCGGGCCGCAACGGCGGCTGGCTGTCCACCCTGCTCCCCGGCAACCGGGCCAAGTACGCCGAGGCGGTTGATCGCGCCCTGCAGAACGACCCCACCGGCCCGGTCGGTTCGGCCGGACTCGACGGAGTCTCGAGCGTCCGGTCCTTCCAGTCCGCACTCTTCGACTCCGTCGATGAGGTCCTCGCCGTCTGCGAGACCGAGGGCATCGACGCCCACCAGGTCCACGGAGGCCATATCGACATCGCCCAGTCCGAGGCCGGGATGTCGCGCCTGCACGCACTCTTCGAGGGCAATGCGCAGTTCGGCTACGGGCCCGAGGACATGCAGTTCCTCGACGCCGAGGCGACCCGAAGTCGCATCAACGTCGACGGCGCCCAGGGCAGCATCTTCTTCCCCGGCACCGCGGCCATCGACCCGGCACTGCTCACCCGCGGACTCACCCACGCCCTTCGGCAGCAGGGCGTGACCATCTGTGAAGCCACCTCGGCGAGTCATATCGGGAAGGGAACGGTGGCGACGAACCGGGGGCCGGTACGCGGGGAGACGATCTTCGTCTGTCTCGAGGGCTACTCGGACACCGTCACCGGGGACCTGCCCGGCCTGCAGGGACGGCAGGTGATCCCGGTCTTCTCCTCGATGATCGCGACCGAACCGCTGCCGGCGAAGGCGTGGGAGTCGATCGGCTGGCAGGGCCGGGAATGCCTCGGCGACACCGCGCACACCTTCATCTACGCCCAACGCACCGCCGATGGTCGGATCGCGCTCGGCGGGCGCGGGGCACCCTATGCCTTCGGTTCCGGGCTGCCCGGCGACGGCGAGGTCCCCGCCGAGGTGGTCGACCTGCTGGCCGGGCGCCTGTCCTCGCTCTTCCCGGACCTCGAGTTCGACATCGCCCACGCCTGGCGCGGGGCGCTCGGGGTGACTCGGGACTGGTGTGCCGGGATCTTCTTCGATCCCACCCAGCGCATCGGGGTGGCGCGCGGGTATGCCGGGCACGGGGTGACGGCTACGCATCTGGCCGCGAAGACGCTGCTCGACCGGGCGTCCGGTGCTGCGACTCCGCTGACCGGGCTGCCGTGGAACGATCATTTCTCCGGACAGTGGGAGCCCGAACCGATCCGCTGGCTGGGGATACGCTCGATGTACAAGCTCTTCGGCATCGCCGATGCGTGGGAAACCGCGACGAGCGCGAAGAAGACGAGCCTGCTCGCCCAGTTCGGCTCGCGGCTTGCCGGGCTGCACGAGTAGCTGCCCGAACAACCGCACGAACAACCGCACGAACAGGACGCCGCCGGCCGCGTCGACGCATGAGAGTCGACGTAGAAGGGACCGCTCCATGACCGACACCTCCTCCCGCATCTCCCCGATGGCCGCGAGCTACCCGGCCTCGAGCATCCGCAAGATGTTCAACCTCGCCCTCGACCATCCCGACGCCCTCAAGCTCACCGTCGGAGAACCGGACTTCAACACGCCCGAGCACATCAAGGCCGCGGGGATCAGGGCCATCGAGAACGACAACACCCGCTACGTCGCCAATGCCGGCATCCCCGAACTGCGTCGCGCCCTGGCTCGCAAGTATTCGACTCGCTGGTCTCGCACCGTCGAACCCGAGAACGTCATGGTCTCCTTCGGCGCGATGGAAGCCCTGACCTTCGCCCTCGACGTCACTGTCTCCCCAGGTCAGGAGGTGATCATCCCCGACCCCAGCTTCCCGAACTACATGGGTCAGGTGCACCGCCTCGGCGGGGTGGCTGTGTCTGTTCCCGTCCGCGAATCCGAAGGATTCAAGCTGCGCGCCGAGGATGTTCGCGCGGCCATCAGCGACAAGACCACGGCCGTGATCATCAACAGCCCCTCGAACCCGCTGGGATCGGTCATGGACCGCTCCGACATCGAGAAGATCGCCGACCTCGCCGATGAGCACGGGTTCACGGTGATCTCCGATGAGGTGTACGACGAGATGGTCTTCGACGACGCGAAGTTCACCTCCATCGCCGAGGTGCGTCCCGGGTTCGATCGGTTCCTCGCCATCGGCAGCTTCTCGAAGACCTATGCGATGACGGGCTGGCGGTGCGGTTTCGTCATCGGCGCAACCGACTACATCGCCCCCATGGCACTGCTGCAGGAGGGTCTGACTTCGAGCCTGCCCGGCTTCGTCCAGGAGGCTGCGGTCGCCGCCCTCGAGGGACCGCAGACCGATGTCGAGAGGATGGTGGCTTCCTACGCCCGCCGCCGGGATCTGATGAGCAGACGCATCAACGCCATCGACGGGCTGAGCATGATCCGCCCGGAAGCCACGTTCTACGCCTTCGTCAGTGTCCGCGACTGGGGTCTGGGCTCCTGGGAGCTGGCGACGAGGCTGCTCGAAGAGCACAAGCTCGCCACCATTCCCGGATCTGCGTTCGGCCCGGCCGGCGAGGGCTACCTGCGACTGACGTTCTCGGTCTCCGATGACGACATCAACACGGCATGCGACCGGCTGGAGGCCTTCGCCGCCGGGCGGTGAGGGTCCTTGCCGAATTCGGTGAGGCTTCGGCCCTGCCGGTCAGCTGTCGTCGTAGCTGATCTCAACGCGTCGGTTCTTCGCCCGACCCTTCGGGTTGTCGCCGTCCTTCGTCGAGTTCTTTGCCACCGGGTCTTCTTCACCATGGCCTTCGACCGTGAGATCGAGGTCCGCGGACCCGTCCTTGATGACATCGGCTACGGCCTGCGCCCGCTTCTTCGACAGTTTTTTGTTCGCAGCCCCGTCGCCGACCGAGTCCGTATAACCGGCTACGGTGACCTTCGCACCGTCGGGCACGCCCTCGACGGTCTGCGTGATCGCCTTCTTGGCTTTGTCGGAGATCTCGGCGCTGTTGAAGTCGAAGAGGATGTCGCTGGCCAGAGTGATGACCGCGTCCTCGCCTTCCTTCTTGTTCGTCACCAGCGGGGTCACGGATTCAGCACTGCTCCACTCCTTGACGCTGCCCGGCTCCCATCGCTGGACAGACTTATCCAGCTGCTCCTTTTTCGGCTCGGGCAGATCCGCAGGCGAGGTCACCTCCGCCTCGGAAGCTGTTCCGACACCGGGGCCGACCGTGATTGCGCCACCGGAGCCGAGCATGACAGCGACCGTGACCACGCCGAGGGCGGACGTCCAACGCCCCCGCCTGACCAGCCTCATCACGACTCCGTGATCGGAACGTCGGTGAACTTGGGCCATGATTCCTGCAGCCGGATGTCGACGGAGTCGATGTCGTTCTCCGGAGCTTTGAAGACGGCCCACGCGGTCACCGGCTGATTGTTCGTCGTCTCGGTGAAGACCGAATCCGAGGTCCACTCATCGTAGGTGTCGGAGATCGGCGAATAGACCTTGAGATTGTCCGTATCGATGAGCTGCGGGGCGAACCCGTTCTCACCCCATGCGTCGTAGATGCTGATCGCAGCATCGTCTTCCACACTCTGGAAGTGCGGTGTGACGACCAAGGTCAGGGTCTGTGTCTTCCCCTCGACTTCGAGCGAGTGGATGGCGACCGTCACCTTGTCTTCGTTCGACCCGGGAACCTTGACGTCCTGCTTGACGATGACATCGTTGGGGTCGACCTTCTCGACGCCGGCCTTCGCGGCGTCCTTGCCACCACCCTGAGCAGAGGAGTCCTTGTCCTTCGACCCGTCGCCCGGCGACGAGGAACACCCCGTCACAGCCAGAACGCAGAGAGCCGCACCGGCGATGGCCTTGCTGAGCTTGCGCGAATTCACAATGGAAGACTTTCCCTCGTGGGTATCCGGCGCAGTCGCCGATCCCGACGGCTCCGTCATTCTCGAGAATTTACGCTAGCACGGATGCAGTCGGTACCGATGGACTTGACGAAAATCGCTCATTTCACCGCGGCGAGCGCGGTGCCTCCGGACCCCGGCTCGATATTCCGCTGTTGCCCACAAGCTGCGAGCAGGCAGAGACTCTCGATCTCCTGCATTGAGTCGGTGTGAAGTTGTGCTCAGGCACCGCCAGCGGACACGCTGTCAGCGGAGTCCGCGGGCTTGCCCGAGAACGGCTTGGTCACCAGGCTGACGACGATGAGCACCAACACAGCCGCAGGCAGCGCCGGGATGACGGAGTTGATGTCGGCGGATCTGCCACTGACTTCCCAGAGAACTGTCACCACTCCACCTGCGATCATCGACGAAAGAGCACCGGCGGCGGTCACTCGCTTCCAGAACAGAGCGGCCAGAACCGCTGGAGTGATGGCAGCGCCGTACATCGTGTAGGCATACATCTGGAGCTCGAGCACCGATTCGAAGAACTGGACCATGATGAATCCCAAGACAGCGATAGCGAGTACCGAGACCCGCCCGACTAGAACCCCGGTCCTCGAATCTCCACGAGCCTTGTTCTTGATGAACACGAGATCATAGACGACGTTTCCAGAGCAGGTGAGCAGATAAGACGAACCGGTGGTCACGATGAGCGCCAGTGCCGCAACAAGCAGCACAGCCCCGATCCCGGCCGGCGTGAACTCGCCTTCTGCCAGTGCGAGGATGGCCATGTCCGGGTTGATCTCCGGCATGAGGATGGAGGATCCGGAAGCCAGGAAGATGATCGGAGCAACGATCAGTGCAGCTCCGATGAAGAACAGAATGGTGGCATTGCGAGCGACTTTGGGCGACCGGGCTGCCGCAAGACGCTGATGCATATTCTGATCGCCGAGGATCAGGAGGAAGAGCGGGAGGAAGTAGCCCAGAATCTGCCATGGAGTGAGAACTCCGGTGAATGATTTGAACGCTGGATCCAGGCGGTCGACGTAGCTGCCGATGCCGCCCAGGTCTTGTGTGAAGACCCAGATGAGTGCTCCGAGCAGCGAGATCACAATGAGGACTGCCGAGAGGAAGTCAGTCCAGGCCACGGACTTCAGCCCACCAGACAGGGACAGGAAGGTGATGAGGACTGTCGCGACAACGGTCGCCTGTGTCGTGCTGAGGGGAGTGATCAGAGTGAGAATATAGCCGGCACCAGTGAACTGGTACGCGGTGATTCCGACGAAGGCCACGAGGATGATGACTGTACCCGCCACCCGAACGGGTCGCCCGAACTTGGACTCGAACAGCTCAGGGACGGTGCGGAAGCCGTTCTTCCGCACCTGTGGGGCGATGAAGTACAGAACGATGATCCCGCAGAACGTACCTGCGAAGAACAGAATGCCCGCCAATGGGCCGTTGCTGAAGATGAAGTTCGCTCCCCCGATGATGGAGCCGGATCCGACGAAGGTCGCCAATAGAGTCCCGGCAAGCACCCATGTCGGCAGAGACTTCCCCGCGAGAACGAAGTCTTCCCCGTCCTTCATGGCCGATGCTCGCCCGAACCAGGCGGCGATGCCTACCATCAGCGCCACATAGGCGACGAGGACGATGACGAATGTGAGGTTCATAGGTATCCCTTGTGTCGTGGAGCACAAATGCGCTGAGCACGATTCTCGCCGATACCCCACCCGGAATGCAATAAATTTTGCAGCGGACTCAATCATCGGCGATTGCGCCGGTTGCTCCCCACAGGTCATCGATTCGCCCCAGCTTGGCCTGAGTTCGCTGCTCATCGTGTCGCGCAAGGCACGCCAGCAGGTATTGGACTGCACTTGTGACGCAGACCAAGGACGATATCAGCTCCGATGATTCGGCGGGCACCAGAACATACTCATCAGACATATCGGTCAGGGCAGTTCGACGATCAGCGATGACAAGCACTTTCGCGCCCTGCTCACGGGCAGCCTCCGCCAGCTGGACGACCGCCCGGGAGGACTTCCACACCGTGATCGCGAGGAAGCAGTCAGCAGAGGTCAGCAGGCTGGCTTCATTGACCATCGCCGTCACTGACCCTGAATGCAACCGCACTCGGAAGCCGAGCATCTGCGCCACATGCGACAGCTGCAGACCCGGAGCGGCATAGGATCCGGTCGCAAACACCCCGGTATTCTCCGACGCGATGATGCGCTCAGCCATCCGCGCCAAAGCGTCTTCGTCCAATTCCCCACGCATCCGCTCGAGCATCTCGATATCTTTGTCGAGAGACGTGGCGAGAAGACCCTGCCCCTTGTTGTGCAGATAGAGATTGCGTGAACTCAGCGATGCCAGATACCGGGTGCGGATGTCCGCAGAGAACGTTGGCCACCCGGAATAGCCCAGTGACTGGGCCGCGCGAACGACGGTCGCGACATTCACCTGCGCCATGTCCGCGATGGCTTGGGCGGAACTGTACGCGGCTTCGTCCGGCGCTGAGTCGATGACAGCGAGCACCGCCTGCGTCGAAGGCGTCAGTCGCGCATTCGATCGAAGGGCGGCGATCCACTCGGAGAAGCTGGTCACAGTCTGAACTCCCTTTGCAAAGAACGTTGCATTGCGTCTAGCCTAGGCCCATCATCCTAAGCGGATCCAATGAAGGAGACACGGTATGCAGCTCGATGTCGGAATCAATACGGTCACCAACGCACGGGTCCTCGATGTGGAGACGGGCACTGTTTCCGAGCCGACGACGGTGACGATCAACGGCGAGAGAGTCAGTGAGGTCGGAGGCCACAATGTGTCAGCCGGATCGCAGAGCTTCGATGCTGAAGGCAGATTCGTGTCCCCCGGGCTGATCGACGCACACGTCCATGTCCTCGCTGCAACAGCGAATTTGGGCAATCTAGGTGATCAGTCACCGTACTACCTGGGTGCTCAGGCTGCGCGTCTGATGGGCGATATGCTCAGCCGCGGTTTCACGACCGTCCGAGACGCAGGCGGAGCCGACTACGGGCTTTCAGCAGCGGCACAGGAAAACCTCTTCCCTGCACCACGTCTCTTCTTCGGCGGCAAGGCTCTGTCCCAAACCGGAGGCCACGCAGACATGCGGGGCCCCGGAACGCACGTCATGGACACGCACATGTGCTGCCCGAATATCGGCATCGTCTGCGATGGAGCCGACGCGGTGAGGAAAGCCGCCCGGGAGAACCTGCGCACCGGGGCCGACCACGTCAAAATCATGCTCTCCGGCGGAGTGGCTTCTCCGACTGACCGCGTCGACTCAACTCAGTTCTCAGATGAGGAGATTCGAGCGGCGGTGGAAGAGGCCTCCGCAGCGAATCGCTATGTTCTCGGTCATGCCTACACCGCCAGGTCGGTCAACCGCGGCCTCGAACTGGGAGTGCGGTCCATCGAGCACGGGAATCTGATCGACCAGCGAAGCGTCCAGCTCCTCCTTGAGAAGAGTGCGTTCCTCGTTCCGACGCTCGTGACTTATGAGCGTCTGAAGCAGGACGGAGCTCAATTCGGTCTGCCAGAGGCAAGCCAAGCGAAGATCGACGACGTGCTGTACGCGGGCCTCGATGCGTTGCAACTGGCGACTGAGCACAATGTCAAGATCGCGTACGGCTCCGATCTGCTGGGCGGAATGCAGCCTCATCAGAGTCAGGAGTTCGCCATTCGGGCGAAAGTCCAAACTTCACAGCAGGTGCTGCGGTCAGCAACGACGACAGCCGCCGAACTGCTCATGCGGAAGGGAGAGCTGGGAGTTGTGGCTCCGGGGGCGTTCGCGGACCTCTTGATACTCAACGCGAACCCCTTGGACGACGTCACTGCCTTGGGCGATCCCGGCAACGCCATCCACAGCGTCATCAAGGGAGGACGTCTTCTTCGGTGATATGAGAGGCGTCAGCCCCTGCTGGGGCGACGTTTGAAGGCAGACCGTGCCCGGGCTGAAATGAGACGGATCGGAGCGGCCCACCTGGACGCTCAGTCTCACCCGACCGCGGCGAGCGCGGTGTTCCAGGAACCGTAGAACTTGCGCACAGCGGCGGCGGAAGGAACTTCACCCTTATGCTCGGCGGCGTACTCGGTGTAAGCCTTGTAGGTGGCCGTGATTCCGCGGGATTCGCAGTCGACGACGAAGACGGACATCGCCTTGTCATAGGCCTCCGCGTCGAAGCGCAGCTGGCCCTTCGCTCGGCCGAGTCGGTTCGTCGCCAGGCCCGCGGCTTTGAGAGCTTCGTTCCAAGAACCGAACCGCTGCACGGCCGTCTGGCTCGTCGGCGGCCACACGGCCGCGCCCTTGCTCGAACGCGCTCTGAGTTGGTCGAGCACCTCGGAGCGCAGAGCATCATATTTCGACGCTGACAGGCTCGGGGCCTCAGCCCGGGCGCGGACGGATCGGATTGCAGCGTCCACCTCGGCGAGGGCTGACCTCACGAGCTGCGGTGCGTCGGGCAGCTGGGACTCCAGAGCCCCCTCGACCGCATCGAGCATCTCCCTGTCACGGTCTGTGATGTCCTGAGTCGACGCAACAGCACTCGACCCGGCTGCGTCGGAGCCGGTCGGCACTGCTCGGTCGGCAAGATAGAGCAGCGCTGCCAGCACGGCCGGAGAGGGAGTATGCGATTTCGTCGATCCGGTGTCATCCATCACCGCTCATTGTACGTGGCGGCTTCGACACAGCCCGTAGCCAAGCTGAAACACGGGCCGACTCACCTGGGTGGTCCGCGATTCTAGAGTGAGAACCGACGCCGGTGAACGACCGGAACTCGGTTACTGCATGAGGAGGACGGATGCGCGCAAAGAGAGTGATCGGTATAGGAGCGGCTTCGCTGATGCTGGCAACGATGAGTGTGTTCGGGGCAACCGCCGCTCATGCCGAGGGCAACAAGGCGACCTACAGCTATTATCCGACCCTGGCCAAATGCGAGCAGGGCTCGGCTTTGAGGGCGCTGTTCTACAAAAGCTGGGGGAAAGTGATCGTGAAGACGCAGTGCTGGACGGTTCGCCCGGGTGAGAAGTACATGGGTGAAGTCACGTTCCGATGAGTTCGCCGTCCGACCGATGACGTCGTCGCTGCCGAATCTGCACCCGTGCACCGACGTGTGATGTATTGGCGATCGGTGGTCAGCGGAATAGTGTGAAGGCATGGTTGCTGATCTGGGCGCAGTCGAGGCGCTGGTCTTCGATATGTTCGGCACGGTCGTCGACTGGCGAACCAGCGTGGCGAGCGGCGTCGAATCGCTCCTCGATGAGTATCTGCCCGAAGCAGATCCGCATGAATTCGCGGACCTCTGGCGTGCTGAATACCAGCCGTCGATGGAGCGGGTCCGCAGCGGCAGTCGGCCCTTCGTGCGCTTGGATGTCCTCCATCGGGAGAACCTCGAGACTGTCATCGAACGATTCGGAATCGATCCGCGTGAGATTCCCGAAGACGTCCTCGACAAGGTGAATCTCTGCTGGCATCGCCTCGATCCCTGGCCCGATGCGGTCGCCGGGTTGGCTCGCCTCAAGCAACGCCACATCATCGCACCGCTGTCGAACGCTAATGTGCGACTGGCCCTCGACGTCGCCAAACGCGCAGGGCTGCCATGGGACGCCATCCTCGGCGCCGAGGTGGCCGCCGCCTACAAACCCGACCCGGCCGCCTATCTGCGCACGGCAGAGATCCTCGGACTCGACCCCGAACAGGTGATGATGGTCGCCGCCCACAACAGTGACCTCGCCGCCGCGGCACGGGTCGGTCTGCGCACGGCTTTCGTTCGCCGTCCGACCGAGCACGGACCTGGGCAGACAGTCGACCTCGTTCCGGAGGGACCATGGGACGTCGTCGCCGAGGACTTCGAAGACCTCGCTGATCAGCTGACCCGATAGTGCTCAGATGACCTGATGGTGCTAGTCAGCGTTGTTGGTCAGCGCAGCTCCTCGAGTGCCGCTTCTGCGCGTTGGCGTCTGTCGGCGAGGCTCATCTGCCACCAGTAGTCACCACGTTCACCCAGACCGTGTTTGGCCACGTTCACGCGCTGCCGGGCATCGGCGAGATCGCCCTCCGAGCCTGACTTCTTCGCGGTCCGCACCGCATTCCTTGCCGCGCCGAGGTGGCTCTTGAGCTCATCGACCACGTTCTGATCCAGCTCGGGATCGGTTCTGCGCCACCGGCGGCCGTTGACGATCAGCCATCGTTCGTCACCCGTGGGCGACAGCTCGGGAGATTCGGGCATCCTTCACTGTAACTCGGCGGCTCGGTGATCACGGCTGGCTGTCGATTCCGCACCCCCTGTCTGCATTCCGGCTGAGGGTATAGCGTGGCCCGACAGGGCGGGTCGGCCGATTCGCCCTGGCACACACGCGACCACCTGATGAAAGGTGAAGATCATGGCAGAGATGAACGTCAGCGCTTCCAGAACGATCGATGCTGCGCCGGAGGACATCTTCAACGTGCTCTCGAACCCGGAGCGCCACGCGGCCATCGACGGTTCGAACATGGTGGTCTCCGATGACAAGACCGATCGCATCACAGCCGTCGGCCAAGTGTTCACCATGAACATGCACTCCGAACCGATGGGTGGGGACTACAAGACCGAGAACCACGTCGTCGGCTACGAAGAGAACAAACTCCTGGCCTGGAAGACCGCTCCGGCCGGTGAGGAACCACCCGGCTGGGAGTGGGTCTGGGAGCTCATTCCGCAGGGCCGTCACTCGACGGACGTCTCCGTCACCTACGACTGGAGCTCGGTCACCGACAAGCACGTACTGAAGCAGGTCAGCTTCCCTCTCGTCGGCGAGGACGACCTCGAAACCTCACTGGGCAATCTGGCTGCCGCGGTCTCCGAGGACTGAGTTTCAACCGTAGGCGGTGGTCGATCCAAGTCGATTCTGACGAGTCCAGCGACTTGGATCGACCAGACGCGGGCACCGCTCAATGAGCCGCGGTCGCCCAGAGACAGCCAGATTCAGCTCATCGAGACGAGGATCTTCACCTCGTCCTGGCTGTTCGTGAGCCGGTCGAACCCGTCGCTGATGATGTCCTCGGCAAGGATCTTCGAGGTGACGAACGGGGCGAGGTCGATCTTGCCGGAGCGAACGAGGTCGATCGCCTCGGCGTGGTCATGAGCGTAACCGACACTCGCGCCGAGCGTGCGGTCCTGCATCATCAGCTGATCAGTGATGTCCACTTCGACGGGCGCACCGTGGATGGCGAGGACCTGAAGACGGCCGGTGGCGCCGAGCACATCGAGCAGCTGGCCGACAACGGCCGGCGCGCCGGCCGCGTCGAAAGCCAGATCAGCCATTGCACCGGAAGTCTGTTCCGACACGACCTCGCCGAGGTTCTCGGTCGTCGGATCGACCACGACGTCCGCTGCCCCCGACTCCAGAGCCTTGGCACGGCGAGCCTGTGAGACTTCACTGACGATGGTGGTCAGCCCCTTGGCCTTGAGAACGGCGGAGACGAGGAGCCCGATGGGGCCGGCTCCGCCGACAACGGCAATCTGCCCCTCGGCAGCAGCAGTCTGCTTGACCCCGTGCAGGGACACGGCCAGTGGTTCGATCAGCGCCGCCTGGTCCAGCGGCATATCACCGACGGGGTGGACCCACTGCGATTCAACGACGATGTGTTCGCTCAGGCCTCCGCCCAGTCCGGAGATGCCGATGAATCCCATCTGTTCGCACAGATTGTAGGCACCGCGGCGACATGCCGGGCATGTGCCGTCAACCATGAGCGGCTCAACGACGACGGAGTCACCGACCTCCAGACCTTCGACTCCATCTCCGATGTCTTCGATCACTCCGGAGAATTCGTGTCCGAAGACCACTGGCAGGGTCTCACCGGAGAGGGGATGCGCTTCCTCACCACTCGGAGCAGGACGGATCGGACCGTCCTGGTAGAGGTGGAGATCGCTTCCGCAGATGCCGTTGAAGGCCGGCGCGATCTTCACGGTTCCCGGTCGGGTCTTCGGCTCCTCGACCTCGTCGATGCGGATGTCTTCCTTGCCGTAGTACCGAACTGCCTTCATCGCTTTCGCTCCTTCTCTGTGCTCTCGCGGCCACCCTATTGACGACCGAACTCAACGGCAACGGACAATCCGCAGACGTGAGCAACGAGTCATTCCTCCATTCCCCCTTGGTCCCAGCCCCTGCAACCGCTGTCCCACCCTCGCCGACCCGTTCCTTCCATGGAGTAGCCTGCGAAGAGGCACCATCATCCGACACCGCCAGGAAGGTGGACAGCAATGGCCACGACAATGCGCGCAGTGACGTTTGTCAGGAACGACACCGTCGAACTTCAGGAGAAGCCGGTCCCGCAGATCGGTTCGGACGAGGTCCTCCTCAAAGTCTCAGGGGCTGGCCTCTGCCATTCCGACATCTCCATCATCGGAACCGGAGACGACAGTCCGTTGATCGGTTTCACACTCGGCCATGAGGTCTCCGGAACGATCGCTGAAATCGGTGAGAACGTCACTGGGTGGAGCCTCGGAGACCCTGTGCTCGTTTCACTCATGCGTTCGTGCGGGAAATGTCGCGAGTGCCTCGCCGGCAGAGACAACCAATGCGAGGTCATCACCGGTCGCAGCCCTACGGGCCCGATCTCACCGGGAATCGGTGTCGACGGCGGCATGGCCGACTACATCGCCGTCAGCTCTCACCACATCGACCCCCTCGGCGATCTCGACCCCGTCGATGCTGCACCGCTGGCCGATGCGGCCCTGACGCCGCTGCATGCGATCAACTCCGTCCGCGACCGCCTCACCGGCGACGCAACCGCCGTCATCCTCGGTCTCGGCGGCCTGGGCCATGTGGGTCTGAAGATCCTCATGGCGATCACCGGATCCCGCATCATCGCTCTCGACACCGATGACGAGAAGCTCTCCTTCGCCGCCGAGCACGGTGCCACCGCGATCAGGTCCGACGCCGAGGCAGCCGATAAGATCCTGGAGCTCACAGATGGAATCGGCGCCGATGTCGTCCTCGACTTCGTCGGCGTCCAACCGACCGTGGACATCGCCATCGGCGTTGTGCGCGGAGGGGGCGCAATCCGCTTCGTCGGCCTCGGCGGAGGCTCCTTCGACTACGAGGCCTCCAACGGCGCTGACCTGCCCTGGTGTGTGAACATCGAACGAGCCTACGGCGGCACCCGCTCCGAAGCACGCGAGGCGATCGCTCTCGCCCAACAGGACAAGATCGCACTCGAGGTCACACGCTATTCGCTCGACGACGCACTCACCGCCTTCGATGACCTCAGGCAGGGGCGGATCCAGGGCCGCGGCGTTCTCGTTCCTTAGCTCCCAAGTCAGCCTCGAGTGAGAAGATGGCCTCGTGCCCGAAACCCGACAGACCACTCCCCCGGCCTCGGCCGCCCCCGCCGACTGGCGTGAGGCCTTCGCCCCACTCGCCGAGGCGGCCCCGCAGGAGCATACTCCCGTGTCCCTGGGCTTCGAGCTCGTCGAGGTCGTCCCCCGCACCTGGTTCGAACCCCAGCACTCGGTGCTGCTCGAACGCGCCACTGTCTCCCCCGGCACGAACCCGTCCCTGGCCATCCGGCCGCTGCTGCTCAGCGAATCCGGCAACTGGGTGAAGAAGTCGCTGACCTGGCGCACCATCGATCGGATGGCCCGGCAGCACAATATCGACGCTCGCCACCAGGAATGGTTCACCCAGCTTGCGGGCCTGCGCACCCGGGACAGGACCGACTTCACGCCCGACGGAGCGCCGTACCACCTCGGCGATTTCCATACCCCGCTGCTGTGGGAGCACTTCGACCGGGGTGCACAGCTCGGCATCGAATTCGTCGGCATCAACCAGGGCATGGACGTGCGCATCGGGCGGGTGGCGAAAGCCGTCGTCGACATCAGGCGTGCTCAGGGCCAGCTGCGCGTCCAGCCGCGGGCGACGATTGACGAACGCGAGTTCACTCCGGGTCTGATCAAACCGATCTGGACGCATGGCTTCTTCGGCATCGATGTGGCCTCGGGCTTCACCGTGACTCTCGCTCCGGCGGAGAAGCCGACCAGGGAGTCAGCCCTGCCGGTGTTCAGAGCCGCCGGCCCGATCACCATTCCCGATTCCGAGGCCGAGGAGTTCTTCGAAGAGTACTATCCGCAGCTGCGCACCAGCGCCGAGGTGGTCAGCACCGACGACACCGTGACTTTCCCGGCCTACCGGCAGCCCCGCCTCGTCCTCTTCCTCACCTTCGGCGCCGGCGACAGGCTCGACCTGCGCTGGTACTGGGAGTACTCGGGACCCCGACGCACCCTGCCGGTCATTTCCCGCGCGAAGCTGCCGACCGTTTCACCGCCGCACTCGGCACCGACCGCTTCGGCATCGGCGACCTCGACACAGACGACACCGGCGCGAACAGCCTCTGCG
The DNA here is from genome assembly GCF_049804075.1 of Brevibacterium sp. FAM 24630. NCBI lineage: Bacteria > Bacillati > Actinomycetota > Actinomycetes > Micrococcales > Brevibacteriaceae > Brevibacterium > Brevibacterium sp. FAM 24630. The sequence continues at coordinate 11,171 of NZ_JBNBZD010000013.1, read as the reverse complement.
TGGGAGCGGGACGACCGGCGCGACCTCGAGCATGAAGCCGAAGTGCTCTCTGCGGTCGCACGGGTCCTGGCCGACACCCACGAGGAAGGGTCCCGGCTGACGGAGGTCGTCGACACCGCGCTCGACGATGCCGATACCGCCGACTTCGTCGTCAACGTGCTGCCCGGACTCGAGGAGATCGAGCATCTCAAGGTCATCACCCGCGGGAAGAAGCAGCCCTACCGGGAGCTCGGCGGGGAGCCGAACGTCACAATCACCTCGGTGGAGTCGGAGAAGAACGACTGGTTCGACCTCGGCTTCCAGATCAGCGTCGACGGGCACCCGGTCCCCTTCGTCAAGCTGTACAAGGCACTGGCCAGGGGCGCGAAGAAGCTCAAACTCCCCGATGACACCTTCCTGTCGCTGAGCAAACCGGTCTTCGACAAACTCAAGGCCCTCCTCGCCGAGGCGGACCTCATCCCCGAATGGGAACCCGAGACACCGAAGATCTCACGGATGCACGTGGGCCTGTGGTCGGACTTCGAGGACGTCGCCGACGAGTCCGAGCCGGCTCTGACCTGGCGGGAATCCGCACAGGCATTGGCCGATCTCGACCACCTGCCGGCCACCGAGGTGCCCGAACTGGGCGGGGCGAGGCTGCGTCCCTATCAGGTGCAGGGATTCCGGTGGTTGGCGCTGCTCTACCGGTGCCGCCTCGGCGGGATCCTCGCCGACGATATGGGGCTGGGCAAAACGCTGCAGACGCTGGCTCTCATCGCCCATGTGAAGGCCGGCCGCGCGGCTGCCCGCGAAACTGCGGCCGCGGGCGATACCGTGGCCGCCAGCGATACCGTGGCCGGCACCGGTCAGGCGAGGGCACCGTTCCTTGTCGTCGCCCCCACCTCGGTGGTCGACAACTGGGTCAAGGAGGCTGCCGCCTTCACCCCTGACCTCGATGTTCGCGTCATCGCGGAGTCGACGAAGAAGAGACGGACACCGCTGGACGAGGTCGTCGACGGTGCCGATATCGTCGTCATGTCCTATGCGATGCTGCGCCTCGACGAGGACCCGATCTCTCGCCTCGAGTGGGCCGGGCTCGTCCTCGATGAGGCCCAGTTCGTCAAGAACAGCACGGCCCTGACCCATCAGGCGGCGAAGTCCGTGCGGACACCGTTCCGTCTGGCCCTGACCGGCACCCCCATGGAGAACTCGCTGCGCGATGTGTGGTCGCTGTTTTCCATCACCGCGCCCGGACTGTTCCCGAGCCCGCACCGGTTCGACGAGGAATACGTCCGCCCCATCGAAAGCGGCGAGAACCCGGGACGGATGCAGCGGTTGCAGCGACGCATCCGACCGTTCATGATGCGCCGGACGAAGGACCTCGTGGCCGCGGATCTGCCGGAGAAGCAGGAGCAGGTCATCACCGTCGAGCTCAATTCCGCGCACCGGAAGCTCTACGACCGGATCCTGCAGAAGGAGCGGAAGAAGATCCTCGGCTTCATCGACAGCGACTACGACAAGCAGCGGTTCATCGTCTTCCGTTCGCTCACCCTGCTGCGGATGCTCGCCCTGGACCCGAGCATCGTCGACGCCGAACACGCCGAGGTGCCCTCGAGCAAGCTGACGGCGCTGATGGACCGGCTCGATGATGTCATCGCCGAGGGGCACCGGTCGATCGTGTTCAGCCAGTTCACCTCGTTCCTCGACCAGGTCGCCGCGGTCCTCGAGCGCCGCGGTGTGCCCCATGTCGTCCTCGACGGGTCGACCCGGAATCGAGGGGCCGTGGTCGAGTCGTTCCGGTCCGGTGAGGCCCCCGTCTTCCTCATCAGCCTCAAGGCAGGCGGCTTCGGGCTCAACCTCACCGAGGCGGACTACGTCTTCCTCATGGATCCGTGGTGGAACCCCGCGACCGAGAACCAGGCGATCGACCGAGCCCACCGGATCGGGCAGACGAAGTCCGTCATGGTCTACCGCTACGTTGCCGAGGGCACGATCGAAGAGAAGGTGCTGGCCCTGCAGAAACGCAAGGCCGAACTCTTCGACTCCCTCATGTCCGATTCCGGCACCTTCGAGGGCCGCGGGCCCAGTGGGCAGGCGTTCAGCCAGACCGTCACGGCCGAGGACATCCGGGGGCTGCTGGACGGGTGAATATTTACTTTAGATGGACTAAAGTAAATATACGAGCCCATTTCTCACCGTGGGGCCCACCCGACAGAAGGCCCGCCCATGCCCTACAGCGTCGAATGCCACTGGAGTCCTCCGAACCCCGCGGGGCTGAGCAGAAAGGACAGAGCCTCAGGCACATTCCACGCCTATGTGCCCGATGAGCTCTCCTCCGCTCTCCCCACACTCGGTGCCGAAGCACAGCGCGCAGCCGAGGAAGCAGTCGTCGTGCTGGCCCGCCTCGATGAACGGATCAGGTCCTCGGGCAGCAGCTATCTCAACCATCTGCTCATCCGGTCCGAGAGCATCTCCTCATCGTGGATCGAAGGCAACCGCCTCAGTCCGAAGAAGCTGGCGATCGCCGAACGCTTCCAACACGGCGACCGGGTCGCACTCGATGTCATCGCCAATGTGAGAGCCACTGAGAACGCGATCGATGAGATCGCTGACCCCTCACGAGCGATCACGGTCCGTGACATCGAAGAGCTGCAGCACTCGATCGAGCCCCGGCTCGAGCCCGGACTGCGGACGACCCAGAATTGGGTCGGCGGCCCCGGAAACAGTCCTCTGCGCGCCGATTTCGTCCCGCCTCCGGCCGCCGAGGTGAAACGGCTCGTTGCGAACCTCGCCGAATTCGTCTCAGCCACCGAGGGAAACCCCGTCACTCGTGCGGCCATCGCCCATGCTCAGTTCGAGACGATCCATCCGTTCATCGACGGAAACGGTCGAACCGGGCGAGCGCTCGTCCACACCGTCCTCAAACGCGCCGATGCCCTCCGCACTGTGCTCGTGCCGATCAGCACTGTCTTCGCTTCTGACACGACTACCTATATCGGTGGGCTCACGACCTATCGTCAGGCCCCAGCCGATCTCGACCACTGGGTCATCTCCTTCGCCGAGGCGGTCGAAGCCGCCGCCGCAAGCGCCGTCCTCCTCGCCGAGGACATCGAGACACTCGAGCAGACGGTTCGCACGGACCTCATCGAGCATCGCCGAGCGATCGGCAAGTCACCGGCTCGGCCGAGGACCGGTTCCGTCATCCTGAAAATCCTCGACAGCTTGGCACGAGAACCCGTGATCACCATCGAGTCGGTCTCGGTCGAGCACGGAGTGACTCGGGCGGCTGCCCACCGCGCCCTCGTCGAACTCGCCGAGGCGAAGATTCTCCGACGAACCAAGAACCACAAGGGCAAGATCATCTGCTATTCGGCAGACCAGCACCTGGCCTATGTCGAGTTGACCGAAGCGAGCCAGCGGAGCCGCAAGGCGTGAGGGCGGTCGCCTCGGCGCAGATGAGCCGACGGCTTTCTCCATCACCTCTGGAGTTCTGAGCACACCCGTGCCTATGCTGTCGATAACGGGCCGCCTGCATGGAGGCCGCACTGGTGCTCAACGTCGGCACCATTCCGATCGGCATCTGTTCGGATGACCCCGCGACTCATTCGCTGTGCGTCCATTCGGAAAGGCCGATCATGACTTCCAACAGCTTCAACACCCGAGACCAGCTGACAGTGGGCGAAAAGACCTACGAGATCCACCGGCTCGACCGCATCGAAGGGTCCCAGCGACTGCCCTACAGCCTCAAAGTGCTGCTGGAGAACCTCCTGCGCAGTGAGGACGGCCGTCTGGTCACCGCCGAACAGATCGCAGCCCTGCGCGACTGGACTCCTGCGGATGTCGGCGAGCACGAGATCCAGTACACCCCGGCGCGAGTGCTCATGCAGGACTTCACCGGTGTGCCCTGCGTCGTCGACCTCGTGGCCATGCGCGATGCGATCACCGAGCTCGGGGGCGATCCGAAGAAGATCAACCCGCTCATCCCCGCCGAACTCGTCATCGACCACTCGGTCATCGCCGATGTCTTCGCCCGTTCGGATGCCTTCGGAATCAATGCGCAGAAGGAGTTCGAACGCAACCAGGAGCGCTATCAGCTGCTGCGCTGGGCACAGGAGTCGTTCACGGACTTCCTCGTCGTCCCACCGGACACCGGCATCTGCCACCAGGTAAACCTCGAATACCTTTCCCGGGTCGTGTTCACCCGCGAGACCGCCGACGGCCTGCCTCAGGCCTATCCGGACACCCTCGTGGGCACGGATTCGCACACTCCCATGGTCAACGGCCTCGGCGTGCTCGGCTGGGGTGTCGGCGGCATCGAAGCCGAGGCTGCCATGCTCGGCCAGCCGATGAGCATGCTCATCCCCGAGGTCGTCGGGCTCAAGCTGACCGGCCAGCTGCCCGAGGGGACGACGGCCACCGATCTCGTCCTCACTGTGGCTCAGCTGCTGCGTCAGACGGGAGTCGTCGGAAAGTTCGTCGAATTCTTCGGGCCCGGCGTGGCGAACATTCCCTTGGCCAACCGCGCCACCCTGGGCAATATGAGTCCCGAATACGGTGCCACCTGCGCGATCTTCCCCATCGACGAGGAGACGCTGGAGTATCTGCGACTGACCGGCCGTGCTCCCGAGCAGATCGACCTCGTCGCCGCCTATGCCAAGGAGCAGGGGCTCTGGCACGACCCCGACCAGCCTGCCGAATACTCCCAGGTCGTCGAATTGGACCTGGCCACCGTCACCTCGTCGATCGCGGGACCGAAGCGGCCCCAGGACCGCATCGAGCTCGGCGACGCCCCCGCGACCGTGCTCGGCCTCCTCGCCGGCGAGCAGAAGAAGTCGACCGTCCGTCCCGGCGGGGTCGATGATGCCTCTGCCGATTCCTTCCCCGCCAGCGACCCGATCTCGGTCTCACCGTCTTCGGTCCCCGATGAGCCTCCGCGTCACGTCGACCGCGCGCAGCTGACCGCGAACGCCCGACTCGGGTGGCCCAGCGATCCGGCCGATGTCGTCATCAACGACATCCCGGCGATCGTCGACCACGGTGATGTCGTGATCGCGGCGATCACCTCGTGCACGAACACATCGAACCCTTCGGTGATGATCGGCGCCGGGCTGCTGGCCAAGAAGGCCGTCGAACGCGGGCTGCGGCCGAAACCGTGGGTCAAAACGACCCTGGCCCCGGGCTCAAGGGTCGTCACCGACTACTTCGACCGGGCCGACCTGACCCAGTACCTCGATCAGCTGGGCTTCGGACTCATCGGGTACGGTTGCACGACGTGCATCGGCAACTCCGGCCCGCTGATTCCGGCAGTGAGTCAGGCGGTCAACGACAACGACCTCAACGTGTCTGCGGTGCTCTCGGGCAACCGCAACTTCGAGGGGCGCATCCACCCCGAGGTGAAGATGAACTTCCTCGCCTCTCCGCCCTTGGTCATCGCCTATGCGCTCGCCGGGAGCATGCACACCGACCTGCTCACCGAGGCGCTCGGGGTCGGCGAGGACGGACGGGAGGTGTTCCTGCGCGATATCTGGCCGACCACCGCTGAGATCAAGAAGGTCGTCGATGAGAGCCTCGAGGCCGAGATGTTCACCTCCGGGTATTCGGACGTCTTCACCGGTGACGAGAACTGGCGGGGCATGGACGTGCCTGCCGGCGACAAGTTCGCGTGGAACCCGGACTCCTCCTATGTCCGCCGTCCGCCCTACTTCGACGGTATGTCAGCTGAGCCCGATACCGCCCATGACATCACCGGTGCCCGGGTGCTGGCCCTCCTCGGCGATTCGGTGACCACCGACCACATCTCCCCGGCCGGAACGATCAGCCCCACCTCACCGGCAGGACGCTTCCTGCGCGAGCAGGGGATCGAACCGACGGATTTCAACTCCTATGGTTCGCGGCGCGGCAATCACGATGTGATGGTGCGCGGAACCTTCGCCAACGTGCGGCTGCGCAATCAGCTGGCTCCCGGCACCGAGGGCGGTGTCACCAGGCACCTGCCCGACGGGGAGGAGATGAGCATCTTCGAGGCCTCTCAGCGCTACCTCGACGAGCAGGTCCCCCTGCTCGTCATCGCCGGTGCCGAATACGGTTCGGGTTCGTCACGCGATTGGGCCGCCAAAGGCACCACCCTGCTGGGGGTCAAAGCGGTGCTCGCGGAGTCCTTCGAGCGCATCCACCGCTCGAACCTCATCGGAATGGGTGTCCTGCCGCTGCAGTTCAACGACGGCGAATCGGCTGAGAGCCTCGGGCTCACCGGCGACGAGGTGTTCTCGATCACCGGGCTCGAAGGTCGGGATACCCTCCCCGACGCGGTCACCGTGCGCGCCGGCGAAGGCGACGGGAGCGTGGAGTTCACCGCGAAGGTCCGCGTCGACACCCCCGCCGAGGAGGTCTACTACGTCCATGGCGGAATCCTGCCCTACGTTCTGCGCCAGCTCCTCTGAACAGATACGGCAGGGCTCTGGCTCTGCTCACCCCTCGGGGTCGGCCACCGTCGGAAGCTCTCCGGTCATCTCGTCGCGCGGGACCGCCTCGGCGGAGTCGGGGTCCGTGGTCACGTTGTGATCGGTGCTCAGCCCCGTCAGCCGTTCGGGTTGGAGGATCTCGCCGAGCTGAGAACGGTCGAGCAGTCCGCGCTCGACGACGAGGTCGGAGATCGGCTCATTCGTCGCCAGTGCCTGCTTCGCCAGCTGGGCGGCCTGAGTGTAGCCGAGGACGGGTGCGAGTGCGGTGATGACGGTGACCGACCGGTCGACGGTGTCCTCGAGCTCCGCCTCGTTGGCGGTGATGCCGTTGACGCAGTTGGTGCGGAAGGTCTGGCAGGCGCGCTCGAGCCACGTGATCGACTGGAACAGGGAGTGGGCGATGATCGGTTCGAAGGCGTTGAGCTGCAGCTGACCGGCCTCAACCGCCATGGACACGGTGACATCGGCGCCGGCCACGGAGTACGCGACCTGGGAGACCGCCTCGGGGATGACGGGATTGACCTTGCCGGGCATGATCGACGACCCGGCCTGCCGGGCCGGCAGGTTGATCTCGCCGATGCCGGCCTGCGGTCCCGAGGACAGCAGCCGCAGGTCATTGGCGATCTTCGACATCTTCAGTGCGCTGCGCTTGAGCGCCCCGGAGAAGGTGATGAACACGCCGGTGTCGGAGGTGGATTCGACGAGGTCACCGGCCGTGACCAGGTCGAGCTCGGTGATCTCACGCAGATGCTTGATGACCGCTTCCTTGTACCCGACCGGAGCGTTGATCGAGGTGCCGATCGCGGTGGCGCCCATGTTCACCTCGCCGAGGAGGGCGACGGCTTCCTCGAGTCGCTGGACGTCTTCGCGCAGGGTCGTGGCGAAGGCGTTGAATTCCTGGCCGAGCGTCATCGGCACCGCATCCTGGAGCTGGGTGCGGCCGACCTTGACGATATGGGAGAACTCGCGGCCCTTCGCGGCGAAGGCATCGGCGAGGAGGGTGAGTTCGCTCAGCAGGTTCTGTAGGGAGAAGGCGAGCGCGATCTTGATCGCCGTCGGGTAGGTGTCGTTCGTCGACTGGCTGTGGTTCGTGTGGTCGTTCGGGTGGATGAACGCGTAGTCGCCCTTCGCCCGGCCCGCGATCTCGAGCGCCCGGTTCGTGATGACCTCGTTGGCGTTCATGTTCGTCGACGTGCCGGCTCCGCCCTGGATGACACCGACGGCGAACTGATCGTGGAGTCTGCCTGACTTGATCTCCTCACAGGCGGCATCGATGAGGTTCGCGCGCTGATCGTCCAGCGCACCGATTTCGGCATTGGCACGGGCCGCGGCCTGCTTGACGCAGGCGAAGGCGCGGACGAAGTCCGGGTAGACGGAGACAGGACGGCGCGCGATGGGGAAGTTCTCATTCGCCCGAGCCGTATGCACGCCCCAATACGCGGTGTCGGGGATCTCGAGGCTGCCGATCGAGTCGGTCTCGGTGCGGGTGGGGAGGTTCTGGTTCGTCGCAGTCGGCGAGGTAGGGGAAGAGAGGCGGTATTGGGGTCTGCGGAGGCGTTCGACTCAGTCATAGTGCTTTCAGACTCTCACATTTTTCCCGCGGTCCGAAGGGGTGGTGGGTGTGACCTCAGGAACCGAAATAGAAGTCGGAATGCGCCGCGCAGCGAGGGTTGAAGGCTGCCCCGCACTCAGGGCAATCGTTGGCGGATTTGTAGGTGTTGATCGTCAGTTCGGTCCAGCAGTCTCCGCACAGGATCGCCGGCTGGTCGAACTTCTCAGGCGGCCACTGCTGCGCCGGATGGTCGGTCGTTTCCGAGTGGCACAGGTGGCAGGGGTAATAGCGGTCGCAACAGGCGAAGCGGATGGCGATAATGTCGAGTTCTGTTGCATAGTGCTCGCAGCGGGTGTGGTCATCGACAGTCTTGCCGAAGACGTGAGGAGATTGGGTCACCACACACCTACCTCATTTTGTCCGATCCGCTGCACCCACTCAGCCTAGTCGCTGTTGCGGTGGCAGTGTTCTCCCGTCATGCCGGGAATCGCGTGTGCTGCCGGGGGTCGTAGGGGGAGGCAGTCCGTGCTGCCTCCCCCTTGCGTTTCGAGCTCAGTTCGTCCTGCGGGTCCAGAATCCCGCGTGAGCGGCTGCGGCTTCGTCCTCCAGCAGCGGTCCGAGCACTTCGATCTCCCGCTGCCCGCGGGAGAGCACCTCGCGGCAGGGCAGGTCGAAGGTCGGATTCTCAGGGTCGTCGCCGGTCAGCTCGAGCAGACGATGCTCCGAGAGCGCGTAGACGATCCGGCCGATGCCCGTCCAATACACGGCACCGGTGCACATCACGCAGGGTTCGGCACTGGTGTACAGGGTCGCCCCGGCCAGCTGCTCGGGAGTGCACTGCCGTGCCGCCTCGGCCGCGGCTCGCAGTTCAGCGTGCTGAGTGGGGTCGCCTTCGGGTGGCATCGAGTTGTTTCCTGCGGACGCCAGCACCGTCCCGTCGGCTGCGACGACGGTGGACGCGAAGGGGTGCCGGCCACGGTTCTTCGCGTCTTCAGCCAGCGCGATGGCGTTCCGCAGCTGGTCGAGGTCCAATTCGCTGGCGGTGGCTGCCGACTGGGTCTGTGTCATATCTCTATCCATTTCTTCATTGTTCTCATTAGGGGTTGTTCTGTTGATGAGCGCGTTGAGCAGCACAGCGACGATGGCGCAGAGGAAGATGCCGCTTTCCAGGATCAGTGACAGTGGGCCTTCGATGGAGTCCAACAGCGAAGGCATCGCCATCGGCAGCACGCCCACGCTCAGCGAGATCGCCACGATGAGGGAATTGTGTGTGCCTTCGTACTTCACTCGGGCCAGTTCTTGGATTCCCGCGGCAGTGGTCATTCCGAACATGACGATCGCGCCTCCCCCGAGGACAGCGGGAGGGATGGCGGCAACGATCGCACCGGCCTTCGGGATCAGCCCCATGACCACCATGATCATGCCCGCGACTGCGACGACGTAACGGCTCCGCACCCGTGTCATGGCGATGAGGCCGGTGTTCTGGCTGAACGCATTGAGGGGGAATCCGTTGAAGATCGCACTGAGCATCGTTGCCAGGCCCTCGCCGCGGAAGGCGTTTCCGAGGCGGCGGGTGGTGATGGGTGTGTCGACCATCCGTCCGATCGCCAAGGTGTTTCCCGTGGTCTCTGCCATGATGACGACCATCGCCAGGGTCATGATGAGAATCGGCACGAGGTCGAACTGGGGGATGCCGAAGCTCATCGGCACGGCGATGCCGACCCACGCGGCGTCGGAGATTCCGCTGAAGTCGCTCAGTCCGAAGAACATCGCCGCAACGGTGCCGACCGACATTCCGATGAGGACCGACAGGCTGCTCATCAGGCCTTTGAAGCACACATAGACGACCACGGTGACCACCACGGTGAGCAATCCGATGAGCAGATGCTTGGGGGCACCGAATGAGTCGCTGCCTTCACCGCCGCCGAGCCATCCGGCGGCCGCAGGCATGAGCGAGATTCCTACCGTGGTGATGAGGCATCCGATGACGACCCGTGGGAAGAAGCGGAGCAGGCGGGAGAACAGGGGCGCCAGGCCGATCGCCAGAAGGCCCGCGACCATGACTGCGCCGAAGACATGCTGAATGCTGTACTCGGTGCCGATCTGCAGCATCGGTGCCAGGGCGATGAACGAGGCTCCCTGGATCAGCGGCAGCCGTGCACCGAACCTCCAGATCCCGGGGTCTGGAGCAGAGTCGCCAGGCCATCGATGATGAGGTTGCAGTTGATGAGGATGACGATCTGCGGCTGCTCCAACCCCAGCGCTCCGCCGAGGATCAGAGGAACTGCCACCACGCCGGCGTAGATGACAAGAACGTGTTGGAGACCCAGCGTCAGCATCGACCGTACGGGCAGGATCTCATCGACCGGGTCGACCACGGCGACGCGAGCATCGTTGACCGCGAGTTTCATGGTGCACCTGCTTTCATTGTTCAGTGAGGGAACACGTGCGACAGTATTGCGCTGACGCCGATAGAAGAAATGAGTTTCCATCGATCCATTCGATAGATTGGGATGATGCGACTCAGCCTGGAACAAGTGGAAGCCTTCGTGCTCACTGTCGAGCACGGTTCCTTCTCTGCAGCGGCGCGGGCCCTCGGGCGGACCCAGTCGACGATCAGCTCAGCAATCGCCTATCTCGAGATCTCGCTCGATGTCGAGCTCTTCGACCGCAGCACCCGCGTACCGACGCTCACCGAAGCCGGTCAGGCCCTGCTCCTGGAGGCCCGCGCACTCTACGACCGCGCTGTGACGTTCGAGCGGCACGGGGACGCCCTCGCCGATGATCAGGCCGCGAGCATCACACTCGCCGTGGGCATTCCCCCACAGCAGATCATGCCGGTGCTCGATGAATTCGCTGAGGCGTTTCCGCACACCGACCTCATCATCAGGAATCCTGACCGCGGCGATGCGAGTCGGCTGGTGTTAGCCGATGAGGCGGAACTCGGGATCGCTTTCCTCCTTCCCGAATACCCTGATGCGCTCGGCTTCCATCAGATGGGCAAGCTCCTCATGACCCACGTGGCGCATCGGGATCACCCGCTTGCTCGGATTGAGTATTCGGTGGTGTGAGCGCCACTGACTATTGTGGTTGAGCGCCACCCGATATTGCCTTTCAGCGCCACCGGGTCGTGGCGGTGAGCGCCAGGCCGTCACCCGACGCTCACCGACAATTGGTCA